>JBARPA010000428.1:0-8960 GCA_049642665.1 Candidatus Zixiibacteriota bacterium | reverse complement strand
GGACATAGAGGAAGAGCCCATCGGTGTAACCACTCAGGATGTGATATTAGATTCCGTGATTCTTAAAAGCGAAAACATAAATTTCATTCTTGCGCAAAGGGACACGATTGCCCCATCTCTGGTTAACTGCCAGGCACTGGACAGAGGAAAGATCAGATTGGATTTTAATGAAAGATTACAAAGAGAATCGCTTTTAAATTTGGATAATTACTCCGTTCATCTGCAAAAAAGCCCAGGGGAAAAACTGGAGATCTCATCTGTTTATTTTCAAGGTGACGATTCAAAAAGCGTTTTTCTGGTTACAGAGGATACGGAGCAAGGGGGAAATTACCAGGTTTTGGTTTCAGATCTTCGGGATGAGTCCGGGAATGAAATCGACTCAGCTTCCAATTCCTGTTTGTTCTGGGGGACAGGGCTTCCCGATACCATCGGATTGACGATCCTATATACCCAGCCAAAGGATAGAGAAATCAATGTTCCATTGAAAAGCGATGTGAAAATCTTTTTCTCAGAGCCTCCGGAAAAGAAATCTCTGAAATCAAACTTCATCCTAAAGGATGAAAATGAGGAGCCGGTGAAAGGGATATCTTTATGGGAATCGGATGTGGTCTTTACATTCATGCCCGACTCACTCCTTTCGAGCATGACCACCTATAAAGTCAAGTTAAAAGATATGTATGACATCTCAAATAATCCTTTAAGCGATTCTTTTTTTGAGATAAGCTTCACCACTTTAAACAAAGACACTTTGGGCTCTGTTTCAGGTGAGGTTAAAATCTTAAGGGAAAAGCCAAAAGGCAGTATAGTTGTTGTTTTGAAGAAAATCGATTCTGATGAGATACTATATGAGAAGGTTATAGAAGAGCCCGGAGAATTTCTTTTTGATATGGTTCTTCCCGGTAAGTATCTGGCAAAAGCTTATATAGATAAAGATAAAGACAAAAAACACGGGTTCGGAGAAATCTTCCCTTACATCCCCGCAGAGCCATACACCACATTTCCGGATACCATCCCGGTCCGTTCCCGCTGGGAAACCGAGAAGATCGATTTGATTTTCAAATGAATAATTACTATCATACAAAAAGAAATTAAACTTTAGATTTTTCTTGCTACAAAAGAAAATTCTTTTTAATTAGGTCAAAATGTTAACCTTTAAATCCACAGGAGGTGTGTGATGAGAAAACTTCTTGCACTTTTTATCATAGTTGTTTTGACCCTGGTTGCTGGCCTCTGCTGGTCTGGAATTCCCCAGAAGATCAATTACCAGGGGATGCTCACCGATGATGCAGGGCAACCTTTAGACGGCAGCTTTGAATTAACCTTCAGGATCTTTAACGATTCAACCACCGGAAATGAACAATGGGCCGAGACTCAGTATGATGTTCTGGTCACAGATGGGCTGTTCAACGTGAACTTGGGCGATTCCGTCTCCATCGATTTGCCTTTTGATGAAAACTACTGGCTGGAGGTAGTAGTTGATGGAACGGACACCCTTTTACCCCGGCTTATGCTTACCAGTGTGGGATATGCCTACCGGGCCATTATCGCCGATAGTGCGGTGGTGGCCATGTCCGCTGACAGCGGAGGAGGATGGGTGGATGACGGGGCAACGGTTAGATTAGCGGACAGCACCAATTCCGTGGGAATCGGAACGAGCAGCCCTGAAGAAAAATTGACCCTGGCATATGACAGCTACATTGGATGGGAGTATGGATCAGGCAGCAGTAATGTGAAACATAAAATTGGAAAAAGCTCCGATGGTGTAGGCCCCTTGGAATTTGTAACTACTTTCAATCCCGGACCCACAGGAACCCTGTTCTCATTTATTAACCAGGATGACGGCAAACACCTAATTTCGATGTTATACAATGGTAATGTGGGTATTGGCAATTCATATCCTCTTTTTGACCTCCACGTGGGTCAATCCTCCTCCACCAATCAGAGAGTACAGATTGAGGGATTGACAGTAATCCGGACCAACGGTGCAGGCCAGCCTACCAATCTGAGACTGGCAAATCTTAATGGCAGTGCTAACAGCGGAGCATCAATAGATTTTCAAGGATTAAACAGCGGCTCTTTGCTGAAGGATGCTGCTCGCATATCGGGATTTCTCATCGACCAGACTTCCACCAGCGAGGAAGGTGCTCTGGGATTTTTCACCATAGATGTTGGTGATGATGGCCTGGCAGAACGGATGAGGATAGATAAGGACGGCAACGTGGGCGTCGGAACTACCAGTCCGGGTGCGAAACTTGATGTTTACTACGATAATACTAATTCCAATTCAGCTGCAATTACCATAGACAATGGTACAGGCCCCCCCAGACAGGATGTATTAGATTTCAGATTCGGGGGAGTGACCGAAGCCCGGATCAGAAAGGCAACCAATAGCGAATTATTTATCGGCACAGTGATTAACCAAGGCATTAGATTTCAGACAAACGCCACTAACCGTATGGCAATTACTAATACAGGCATGGTTGGTATCGGAACGTTAAGCCCAGGAGCGGGACTTGTAGTTTCAGGTGGAGGAGATATATACAATCCCGCAATCGGAATTGAAAATACAGATGGTGATATGGAATGGCGTCTTGTGGTCCATGATGACTCAACCTTCAGGGTAGTGAAACTATCAGGAAGTACTCTTGTTCCTCTTGCCATCGAGGCATCCAATGGCCACGTGGGCGTTGGCACGGTTACTCCCCAGGGAGCTCTGGACGTAAGTTCAACCACTGGAGCTTTTATAGTGCCCAGAATGACGATAACCCAGAGGGATGCCTTAACTGCAGTGAATGGCATGATTATCTACAACACCTCAACCAATCAATTCAATTTCTATGAAAATGGTTCCTGGGTTACAAAATAAAAAATATATAACCACAACTGTAATTAGAATTTCTATTCAGCAGCCCACCTTTCCTAAAGGTGGGCTTTTTGTTTGGGATGATGTCCAATAGTGGGTAGTACAGGGTCTCCTGACCTTGTCTGGCTAATTCTGGGTCAGGAGACCCAGAGCTACCCGCTAATAAATCTCCCAACAGATGAAAAAGATGGATCAGATAGTAGCGGCTTACTTAATACCCGTCAAAAAGAAATGTAGAGAAACCTTTATAGTCTGACTTGATTTTTTTAGAATAGTAAAAAACGGGACAAATTGTAAAATCCATTCCTGGTTGGAATCAGAAAAGATCAAAACAGGGCAAATTGCCAGAAACCAATATTTGATATAAAATACTCTTGACATATCGGGTGTTTTTATTATATTAAAATTGAGCTCTCTATATTGCCTTACTTTAGCTTGCGAGAAGCTTGCATATACTTCTTTCTTAATATCCGGGCTCACATAAAATTTCTGCCCCGGTGAGTGGTTGTAAAAAAGCATTGTTTTTCTATGCGGATGAGGATTACAGCATTATTGATTCTCTGCGTTAGCATCTTGGCGATCAGTTCCCCATATGCCCAAAAACCAGAAGATATGATGTGGCCTGGATTTGAAGCCTATGCCTTTGACCGTTCACAGTATTATTGTAATGTGGGTGGAAGGGATTACACTCAAGCAGAGATAAACTCGATAGTGCAGGATTACTTTGAAGCGGGTTTTACCGGTCTGATGTTGGAATTTGAATATGAATACAACTCAGATTATGAGGGATTGGGAATAGGTTGGTATGGTCCCACAAATGGAGATACTATCCTGAGCAGATATTTCAAGGATGATATTATCTCCCAGTATTTGATCTCCGCCGCTAAAAGCTATGGATTGAAGGTTTCCGTCATTATCTCCAGCCTTTGCGATAGACTGGGCACCAATGAGGATGGATATACTGATTCTTTCTCTTCAATGATTCCAGACTGGATATACCCTAATGAGAAAGCTTTTGATTTGTTTAAAAGAAAAGTGGATGCTATCGCAACCCTGGATGTGGATGAGATTGTCATCGATTTTGCCAGGACACCGTACTTTGCCACTGACTATTCTGACACCGTGATTGAGGTTTTAAATCTAACTGACAATGAGATCAACTATATTAATAGCAATTATCCCCATCTGAATGTCTCTGTTGCCGCAAATCCAACCTATCGAGGCGGAGTTTCGCAAAATACTTTTAGAATAAAAATACGTGGAGCCAGGGTGCTGCACTGGGAAAATCATGACAACCAGTACACCCTGGGAGTGGAATCAATTGATGATGGTTATTTCATATTCCCGGTGAAACCCAATTCCTGGTGGGATATGGGTGGCTGGACATCAGTGGACCTTGCGGAAGTACTGGTTTACGGGACTAACAGTTCGCCTGCAGTGGTTTTCCTGCACACACCACTTTCCCATGATGATTACTTAGCTTATTCTATACAGGGTATAATTGGACCCGGTAGAAGGAATAAATGTCCTGTTCTCCAGCCCCTGGAGAATGTAGGAATCCAGGAAGGCAACTTAGTTGTGATAATGGCAGAGGCCTCAGATCAGGAGAATGACAGCTTAACCTACCATATTAGCGATCCCAGATTTGAACAGAATCACAACATCTTCACCTGGCAGACCCAGAAGGGTGATACGGGAAGTTACAACATAGTCGTGCGGGCCTATGATTGTTTTTGTGAGGATTCCCAGATTGTGGAAGTGGTGGTAACCTCATTATCCTGCGGGGATATCAACAGTGATGGTGAGGTCTTAATTGCTGATGTGGTCTATTTGATAAATTACCTCTACAATGATGGTCCAGCACCCGGGTGTATGCCGGTTAGGGCGTGTACAGATGTAAATCTGGATGGACGGATTTCAATCTCCGATATAATTTATCTGATCAATTGTATTTTCAAAAATGGTCCTCTTCCATGTTTCCAGTAATCCCATAATGGAACTCAAACTCGCCCCATTTACTTTTTCTCTCAACTCTTAATAGATATAATGAGCTTTTAACCTCTGTTTTTCTCTGAGGTTTTTCATTAAAATTCTTTACAAGAGTTTTTTTTATTGTAAATTCTAAAGAAACGTTAATTGTTTCAGTTTTATTGTGGATTTTAAAACGGCCTTTGACTAAGTCTGAGGATAGAGATATCTCTTATATCAATGGAAAAAGAAAATAAAGAAAAATCTCCCTGTTTGAACCTTTTGATATTTTCCCTCTGTGCCCTGGTGATTCTGGCTCATTTTGTAAGCTCCTTTTTCCCCTCAGCCAGGCTCTGGGGGATAAGTCATCTGGCCTATTTCCCCTTGGAGTTCGGGATTCTATTCACCTCTGTTTTTTTACTTCTATTAATTCCCAGTATAAATTCCAAAATCCTGGATCTGCTGAAGGTTCCTCTGGATCGGCTTAACGGTCTCACTTTTGATAAATCCAAACGACTGTGGTTTATTCTTTTATCTTTTGTGAGTTTCCCTTTGTTCTGGGTATTCAGAACCAGAACTCATTTTCTGGGAGATGGTTATCACATAATCCAGGATTTGCATAAAGGGGAATTTTT
Organism: Candidatus Zixiibacteriota bacterium; assembly: GCA_049642665.1. Lineage (GTDB taxonomy): Bacteria > Zixibacteria > MSB-5A5 > MSB-5A5 > SM23-73-2 > CAYURP01. The sequence continues at coordinate 3,494 of JBARPA010000428.1, read as the reverse complement.
CGTCAAATGGACCGAGTTAATAGAAACTCTAATTTATGTTAACCTGTATAAACTTCTGAATCCTGTTTTAGGTGTAGACGCAGAGACCCTTTATGAGCTGGTGAGCTGTTTTTATGGGGCGATCTTCGTATTTCTGATTTTCCTTTTAGCTGATTTTCTGGGCGAGGATAAATGGGAAAAACTTTTCCTGTTTTGCCTTATTGCTTTTATGGGAAGTATCCTCCTTTTCTGTGGATATGCTGAGCATTATTCTTTTTCGTATGTGTTGATTTTTGCCTATATCTTTTTATCCATGAAATACCTGAAGGAACGGAGCAATCCCTTTTTGCCCCTTGCTTTTCTTGTCCTGGCTGTATTTTCTCATATTTCCGTTTCCTATCTTTTGCCCTCAGCTTTTCTTTTGTGTTTTCTGGGATATGATAAGAATGGGAAATCCTCATTTCTGGAAAAAAAAGAGACCTGGGCAATTCTATTTCTGATAGTAACATGCATTATAATCCTTTTATATGTTAAAGAATACAGCTGGATGGTGGGGAATAAATATGTACCACTCACTAAGGGAGATTATTATGCTCCTGGCTACAGCCTTTTCTCCCTCCCTCATATCCTGGATATTTTAAACGAGCAGTTTCTGGTTTCACCTGTGGGGTTTGTTCTTCTGATCAGTATCTGGATTTGTTTAAAATCTTTTAATCTCAGGGAAAAAACCTCTGCCTTTTTATCTTTAGCCTTTCTTCTGGGGATAGGTTTTAACAGCCTTATGTATCCAGGATTGGGAATGGCCAGGGATTGGGACATGTTCGCATCAACTGCAATTGGTTATACTATCTTAGCCGGATATCTGTTCTTGAGATATGCCAAGAAACGGGTTGATTTCAAATATATAGGTTCTATTCTGATAATTACGACTGCTTTTTGTACTCTGCCCTGGATTCTTTTAAATACGTCTGAACAGAAAGGGGTGGAGAGATTCAAAAACCTTCTGGATTTGGATCCCAAAAAGAGCAGAAACGGTCACTTTACTCTGGCTGCTTATTTTGATAAAAAAGGTTTGTACGAGGAGGTGGAGAAGGAGAACCAGGTTCAGGCCAGTAACTTTCCTGAGCTTGTTCTGGTGAACCAGGGAATTGAGGCCTTTTATGAAAATCAGACCAGCAAGGCTTTGAGGCTCTGTGAGGAAGCTTTGGCAATGGAGCCGAATTTTGCTGAAGCCTACTTTCTTTTGGGTAAAATCCATCAGGCCAGAAAATCAAATAATCTGGCGAAGAAGGAATACAAAAAGGCTATTGAGCTTTATCCCATATATGCAGATGCATACGTTAATCTGGGACACCTGTACGCCTTTTCCCAGGAATTGGATTCAGCTTTTCATTATTACAAAAGGGCGACTGCACTTCACACCCGGGATAGAAATGTTTATAATAACCTGGCTAATATCTATTCTAATAAGGGGAAATGGAAACAGGCCACCTCCAACTTCCAGAAAGCCATAGATATAGATCCTGATTTTGCCGAGCCCTATTATGGTTTGGGCATAGTCTTTTTCGAGCAGAACAGGGTAGATCAGGCCATATCCCGCTTTGAAAAAGCTTCTGAGCTCAAGCCCGGTTTCGCTTTGGCTCACTACCATCTAGCCTATCTTTATGCCCAAAAGGGGGAAAGGGATAAGGCGGAAAGGGAATTAGAGGTTTTCTCCCAATTAACATCTGATAAAAAAGAAGTGGAAAAGCTAAAAGAGTTGATCGAATCTTTCTTGAATAAATAATTTACCTTCTCATAAGCTCCTCAGATTATCCTTACCCCAAAGTAGCCACAAAAACAGCTATATCAATCCTTTTAGCTAGCCGATAAAATACTTGATGGGTACAGACCAGGTAAAAAACCAGAACCTGAGACTAAAGGAGGTTGAATCGAAAAATTCAATCTCCGGGGGTGAAGAGAATTTAGAGGGAATTTGTTTTGAGCAAAGGAAATTCTTCAGGGATAATATATACCTTATTCAGACAGAATATGACCAGGATGATAAATTTGCTCAGATAAGAATATTCAAAAATGGCAAGCTGACCTCCTCCAAAAAAGTCAGGTTTTCCAAAGAGGAGATGAAAAAGGGATTAAGAAAAAGAGTGGAAACTTTTCATCGCATCGAGTGTTCCCTTTTCGATTCGGTTTTTAAGCTTTATAAGAAATTGGAGAACTTAAAGGACGGAGTGGCTCATCACAATTTGGGGGAGGTTTTTCTGGGAATGGATCTTTTAGACGAAGCCCGGGAACAATTTCATAAAGCCATTTCAAAGTCCCCCGATTTATCCCTGGCATACAATAGCTTAGGATTAACCTGTTTGAAACTGGGAGAAAAAGACCAGGCCCTGAAAAGTTTCGAGAAGGCGTTGAAATCCAATCCCCTATATGCGGACTACCTGAACAATTACGGTTGCGCATTTTTGGAAAAGAAGATGTATGATAAAGCCATCCAGCAGTTCGAGAAGGCGCTGGAGCTTAATCCTCGATATCAGGACGTCTATCTGAATCTGGGCTTCTGTTACCTGATAAGAAGCACAGGTAAAGGGGAGATCTTTTCGGATCAGAATCAAATTCTGGCCTTGAACTATTTTAAAAAAGCCTACAAGGTCAGCCTGAGAAAAGATCAAAGAATAGGCAGGGCCATTCAAAAAGCTATCACCTGGGAGGATCTCTCCCGGTTATACATGCTTTTGAAAAGTAATTTGGAGGAGGAGGAGACCTTCACCATCAAATCGATGTGCGATTACTTTAATCTTCGCTTCAAATATGATCAGGATGCTCTGGATGAAAAAGAACTGGGTGATTATCTGATTCTGCTCAACAGGAAAATCACTGAAGGAAGAAACTATCCTGATCTGAGGGCAGGTTTGTCCACAGCTTATCTTTTCTACAGCAGGTTTTTTATCAGATTAGCCCAAGAGAGATTCCTTGAGGAAAAAGAGGAGACAAAATCTGTTCCCAATCTGCAGATTATCGGAAAATTAGAGGAGAACTTAGACGATCTCCTCAGTGCAATTAACCCTTAAAATCCAAATAAATCATAACATGGAAAAGGACAAATTTTTAAAAATAAACGCCTGGTCTCAAAAGATAAAGGAGGGGTGTAACTCAGCCTTAAACTCGCTTCTGGCTGTCCACTTCGAGAGTCAAAATGATTACGAAGAAGCTTTTTCCCAGATCGCCCTGGCTGTAAAAAAGGATTCTCAAAACAAAAATCTTTACCAGAAATTGGTCTGGATATCTCAAGGAACAGAAAAGCTAAACCAGGCTAAAAAACTCATTGAATCAGCCCTCTCAAAAACACCTGAAAATGATGTGCTTCGCAAAAGTCTGGGATTGGCATATATCCTGCAAGGAGAGTATCTTTTTGCCATAAAAAATCTTCGGATTTCTCTCAAGTTTAATGAGAAGGAGAAGATCACTCATTTTCTTTTGGGGTATTGTTTCCTGGCTTTACTGGAAGGCAATAGTAA
>JBARPA010000427.1:0-2721 GCA_049642665.1 Candidatus Zixiibacteriota bacterium | reverse complement strand
GTATTGTGGCCATGTATCACGACCAGGGGATTATTCCTTTCAAGCTTTTAGGAATTGGCAATGCGGTTAACCTGACCTGGGGGCTACCTTTTATCCGCACATCACCTGATCACGGAACCGCATTTGATATCGCCTGGAAGGGAAAGGCTGACCCAAAAGGGATGATAAACGCCATTCTTTTAGCATCTAAATTGTCCCGAAGGAAGTCGTAAATACTATGTCTTTTGATAACGTTGTTAATCAGAGTTTAGTCAAAAAAATCCTTAAAGGTACCCTGAAAAAGGACAAACTGGCTCATGCCTATATTTTTTACGGGGAGCCGGGTGTGGGAAAATGGGCTTTAGGATTGGAACTGGCCAAGGCGGTCAACTGCGAAAGGGATAGTTTCGATCCCTGCAATTCCTGTAACTCCTGTGAAAAGATCTCCAGATTTATTCATCCGGACGTAAAGATGATCTTCCCGATACCCTCCACTAACACCACAGAGGAGAGGGAAAGATTCAAAACCGAAAAATCGGAGGATCCCTATACCATAGTGAAATTCAACCGGGTAGCCAATATTCCGGTGGATGATATAAGGGAGATGCAAAAGGGTTTAAACCTCAAACCCTACGAGGGCAAGAAAAGGGTGGTGATAATCTCCGATGTGGAAAAGCTCTCCTACTCTGCCTCAAATTCCCTTCTCAAGACCCTGGAGGAGCCACCCCCCAACTCTCTTTTGATATTAACCACCTCTAATTTGAATGCCCTTCTTCCCACGGTGATTTCCAGGTGTCAGCTTTTGAGATTCCAGAGGATTCCCAATAACCAGCTTGAAGCTGAATTAAAAAAACGTCTTCAGCTTGATTCCGAATCGGTCTCCTACTACGTTAAGATCTCCAGGGGAAGTCTGGGACAGGCTATAAGCTTAGCCAAAGGGGAGACCAAAGAGATTCGTAATTTAGGTATGGAGTTTTTGCATCTGATCAGGAAAGATGAACCACTGGATATAGTCGAGTTTGTGGAAAGCGCAGTGAAAGTATACGGCCGGGAATCGATGGTGGAGCTTTTCGAGTTCATCATCTCCTTTCTAAGGGATGTTTATATAACTATCGAGCTTAAGGAGAGAAAGGAGCTTATAAATTCCGACTTTGAAGTCCAGATAGACAATCTGAGTAAAGACTTCAAAGATACAGACAGGGTTGAAGAAGGAATCAAATTATCCGAAAAAATAAAAAGGGATTGTCAATCCAATGTTAATCTCAGACTTGCTTTGTTAAGTTTTTATATTAAATTAAGACAAATCCTGAAAAGGAGAGTGAGAGCTTAAATGCCGGACATCTATCTGGTGGAGTTTAAAGGCCATCGCAAGCGATTCTATCTGAATCCATATTACATTAAAATCCGGGAAGGTGAGTATGTGGTGGTTCAGGGTGAACGGGGCGAGGACCTGGGCCGGGCAACCAAGAAAGTGGAAAGGGAGGATGTACCCGATTTCATGGAAAAGCCTTTGAAAATAAGAAGAGTAGCTACACCCGAGGATCTGGAGAAACTGAAAGTCAACCGGGAAAAGGAAAATGAGGCTTTGAAAAACTGTCGCAGATTGGTACTGGAAAGGAATATGGAAATGAAGGTGGTGGATGTTGAGTTTCAGTTCGACTGTAACAAGATAACCTTCTTTTTCACTGCGGACAAAAGGATCGATTTCCGGGAACTGGTAAAGGATCTGGCTGCCATCTACAAGACCCGAATAGAGCTCCGGCAAATCGGGGTAAGGGATGAAGCCAAAAGGATGGGCGGATACGGATGCTGTGGGCTGAGACTATGCTGCTCCACCTATCTCCGGGATTTCGAACCTATCTCCATTCAGCTTGCCCGGGACCAGAACTTAGCTTTGACCCCTTCCAAAATCTCCGGAAACTGCGGAAGGCTCCTCTGTTGTCTTTCGTATGAGAAGCAACTCTACGATGAGAGCCTGGCAAAGTTTCCCCGGCTGGGTTCCAGGATTAAGGCCGGAAAAAGAGAGGGAAGCGTGGAGAAGGTCAACTTCTTCAATGAATATGTTATAGTAAAATATGAGGATGGAGAGGAGGAAAAGCTCACTCTGAGGGAATTGAAGAAATTGCAGAAAAAGAAAAAAATAACTTTTCAATCACAAAAGAAAGTTCAGGAACAAGCGCCTGAAGAGTAAGGAGGAGTGATTGGCTCAAAGACAATTTATCACCACACCTATTTATTACATAAATGATCGCCCCCACATAGGTCATGCCTACACTACCGTAGTGGCTGACGTTCTGACCAGGTACAACCGACTCAAAGGGGTGGAGACTTTTTTCCTGACCGGCACCGATGAACACGGAGGCAAGGTATTAGAGGCAGCTCAAAAAGCTAACCTGAAGCCCCGGGAGTTCTGTGATAGAATCAGCAGCCTTTTCAAAGATGCGTGGAAAAATCTAAATATCGAATACGACTATTTTGTCAGAACCACGGACAAAAGACACGAGGAGGCGGTTAAAGTCTTTCTGGAAAAACTTTATAACTCCAAAACCGAATTTGGCGAGCCTGTAATCTACAAGGGAGAATACCAGGGTCTTTATTGTCTGGGCTGCGAGAAATTCATAACCGAGAAGGAACTGGTTAACGGGCTTTGCCCCGACCACCTGAGAAAACCAGAGGTATTGTCTGAGAAAAATTACTTCTTCAGGCTTTCAGCATATCTGCCTAAAGTTAAAGATCTAATAC
>JBARPA010000426.1:0-3056 GCA_049642665.1 Candidatus Zixiibacteriota bacterium | reverse complement strand
CCTTCCTTATTAAGGGATATTTACTCGGCCAGATTCACATCGCGTTTTATAAAAGAGTCAGAGTATCAAAAACTAATCGAGCCGATTAAAGAAAAAATGAAGTCAGATCTTGTTAGGAGCCACCAAGACAGGTTTCTGGACAATATAGAACATATTGATATTATAATAAAGAAAGATAGACCTACTAGACAAGAAATCGAATTGGTTCTAAGACTAATAGAAAAAACAAGTTATCAGAACTATTTCTTTAAAAAAGTTTCCTCCGTGATCTGGTTTGACCTTCTGAAAGGATATAACTATTTCTCGGCTGATAAAGCACCTACTCCTATTGAGGAAGAGGAAAAAGGATATTATAGAATTCCACAATGGAATGTGTTAACATACTTGGAAAGAGTATCAGAACAAGTCAATATTCCTGGTAATCAGAAGTACGTTGATGAGCTAATTAGTATCATTCGAGAGCTAACTCAAAATCATGTTAATAACCGTAAGAGATTGGATAATTTTAGAACTTGGTGGTATTTCGTCAAAATTCTTTTGAATATTCCGAATAATAAAATCCCCTTTGATGTTATTCAGATGATTCCTGCGTGGCTTGAATCGAGATTTGACAATATTCTACCAGCCAGGGACGTTTCTACAAAACTGCTTCCCAAATTTTTGGATAGTAATAACCCTGAAGATTGGAAAAAGGCTGAAGAAATTGTTAAGGCTATAACCGCCATTGAGTCGCGGGAAATGCCAGAAGAGATGAGAAAAGGGTTGTTTGGGAAAGAACGGGAGGTTAAGACGTTAGTTGATATTGACTGGCTTTTGGACGCATTTAAGGAGAACGCCACTAAAGTCGGGGAAAAGTGTAGCGAAAATGTCATATTCGCAATCGCGGATACTCTTAAGGTAATTTTCAGAGAGAGTCATCCAGTGTCGTCGCCTCCCATTGAACATAAAGGGCAAAGATATCAGATCAGTGTCCAGCATTCAAAAGATTATGAATTTCATTGCTCAGTTCTTCGCATTATAAAGGAACATGTTGAGTCACAAAAACCAGAGGAACAATTGCTGAAGGGAGTAGAAGTCCAGATTGACAGGGTTTTTGATTTTAGAATTGAAAATTGCAAGGACAAAGGGTCATTTGCTAACATCTTAAAACAAAAAGTGATTGAGCATCCAGAGTTCAAAAATTTAAACGATATTTTGGACGGAAGAATTTTGGATTTATATGATGGGATATTCAGTGACTATTCGTATGTGTGGTTTGAGTCAATTGCCTCAGGATCTGGTTCGAGGGTTCACGATGCAAAACAAATGCTTACCCTGATATTGAGGGATATTACTCTTGCTAAAGTCAGAAAGGATAAAACTGTAGCACATACAATATTTGCCAAGTTCTTAGGGTATAAATACCAATATCCACTCTTTAAGAGAATCGCTCTGTTCCTCATAGGAAAAGGATGGGACGATTTCAACGAAACTTTCTGGCAGATGGTAAATGAGGATGAATCCCTTTTTGAGAATCCTAATTTCAAGCTTGAAATATTCACACTACTCAAAAACAACTTAGAGAAATTAGTTCCTGAGAAGAAAGAAAAGCTTAAGATAATTATAGGCAGGGGACCTCAGAAATACCTACCAGAAAATAATGTAGAAGGATATATAGCTCATTGGAAACAGGAATGGTATCTGGCTTTGAAATCTGATCCCGATTTTGCGGAACTATATGAAGAAGAGAAAAAGATTACTCAAAGGGAGGCAGAGATTCCGTTCTCGGTCCGATTTGAGAGTCGCGTTGGTCCGGGTGCGTCTCCCCTTTCCAAGGACGAGATCTTAGCAACGTCGAATGAGAAATTGGCTGATTTTCTAAAGGTTTTCAAAACCAAAGACCACTGGAAAGGGCCCACCGTAGACGCGTTATCTCGCACTCTGAAGGAGGCTGTAGTGGAAAAACCAGACAAATTCACCAAAAATCCAAAGCCCTTTCTCAATACTGGATTCTTATATGTCTATAACATTCTATATGGCCTCAAAGATGCGTGGAACCAGAAAAAATCTATCGACTGGCGGAAACTCCTTGAATTTGTCAAACAGTACGTGGACAGTGAGGGCTTCTGGGGGGACAAATTCAAAATAGAAGATGATTTAGGTGCTGCTCATGGATGGGTTACAGGTATCATCGGAGAGCTTTTAGAGGATGGCACAAAGGACGATGCTTGGGCATTTTCCGAAAAACATCTTCCTGTGGCGCAAGAGATTCTCTTCTTGATTTTGGATAAGCAAGAACCCGCAGAGTGGCAATCAGAGGATGCTGTCACCTACGCATTAAACACGCCATTCGGAAAACTTATCACAGCTCTAATCCTTTTGGCTTTGCGAATTGCACGCATTGAAAGAAAGCAAGGATTCAAAAAGGACATAAATTGGAGTGAAGAAGTAAAGAATAAATATGAAGAGTTACTAAATAAGGGCATAATAGAGACATATACCCTCTTAGGACGATATCTGATAAATTTCGATTATCTCGACAGGGATTGGGTCAAAGCCCAAATAGAGGGGATTTCTCTGGAAAAAAATGAAAAGTTCTGGAAAGCTTTTATGCAGGGTTATTTATTAACGGGTCCAATTTATGAGAAGTTGTATAATTTGATGAAAGCCCATTATTCGACAGCTATAGAATACGATTTTAAAGAAACACATACCAATCAACGCCTAGTACAGCATATTAGCTTACAGTACTTGCATGGTAAGGATTCTATTGATGCCACTGATGGCTTATTCAGAAAGCTCCTTAACAGATGGGAGCCTTCGCAGTTAGAGGAGATAGTTAGTTTCTTCTGGATGCAACGTGAACATCTTGGGGAGAATCCAAAAGATAACTCTAAAGCAAAAATGTCGGCCGAGGTCTCAGACAAGATAGACAGAATAATTGATTTTTGGAGATGGGTTTATCAGAACAAATACAAAGGCAAGCGGCCTGATGACTTGGATGATGTGGACAAGAAGATTTTGTCCGATTTGTCAGATCTGACGGTGTTTTTGTCTAAGATAGACTCTGAGTATTC
>JBARPA010000425.1:0-10956 GCA_049642665.1 Candidatus Zixiibacteriota bacterium | reverse complement strand
CATAATAGGTTTTGTTCTCGAATACCTGCTGGCTTATAACCAGCTTTTCCCTTATTTGGGGAGAATCATCTTTCATTTTTCTGAGAACGATTTTTTTATAATCTATCAAAACGCAATAAAACAAGTCAAGTGAAATCTGAATTAGTAATATCCAACCTCGAATTACCTCCGCGTATGGGTGGAGTTTATCTCCACCCTTTTAGTAGTTGGCAATTAATTCTTGGTGATCAGACAAATGAAAAATCCTATGGGTAGCCTGGGGTCTCCTGACCACAGGCTTGACTTTAACAAAAAAGAGACCTCTGAAAAATCCGTCTGTGGAGGCCAGAGCTATCACCTTGACTTCTGATTATTTCCACTGTATAATGCTGGTCGAAAAAGGAAATTACCAATTGCATTCTGTGGAGCAGTAGCATTAACATTTTTGTTTTAAAATTTTTATATGAAATTTATTAGAAAGGAGTTTTGTATGAAACAAGCGTTAGGATTAGTTATAGTCGCAGTTCTGCTGACTATGGCACTGGGCTGCGGACCCAAGGTGATGGTGCCACCCACGATCGACCTGAAGCAGCACGAAGTCATCGGCATCATCGAGTTCAGCTCCTCCAGCGAAGGGGAACTCGGCCCCCTGGCAACACGGGAATTCATTGAGATGGCCCGCCAAGACCAGGGTATTGTGCGGATTGTGGAACTGGGATCTGAGGCTGATGTGCTTAAAGAGATTGGCAGCGACAGGCTGGATCCGGCTACGTTCAAGGCTCTCGGCGAGAAATACCAGGTCAGCACAATTATCACGGGTGAGCTTTTGGTCTCGGATGTCCGACCGGACATTAAAATCACGCCCGGTGGTGGATTTATGAGCTTTGGAGCAGAAGTGGATGCTTCACTATCCGCTCAGATGGTCGAAACCCCAACTGGCGCATCAATCTGGAGTAGCTCTGCAAATGCTACACAAAGCGTGGGTAACGTAAGCGTCTTTGGCGGTAAAGCCTTTTCCTTTGACGCGGAAGACCCGGAAAAAGCCTATGGCAAACTGGTCGATGCCCTGGTGGAGGAGATCACCAAAGATTTCAGGGTGACCTGGTAACGGAGATAAAATAAGAAATTACAAATGGATTCAGAATTTGTTAAGGAACCGAAATTCATAAAAAACTTTTTCGCAGGGCTGGCTCAATCCTATGATAGATTCAACAGGATAGCCAGCCTTTTTCTGGATGGATACTGGCGGGACCAGGTAGCCAACTTTGCCCGACCCGGAATGTCAGTTTTAGACCTGTGCACCGGAACAGGTGATCTGGCATTCAAGATTGCCAGAAAGATCGGACCTCAAGGCAGGTTGGTGGGGATCGATTTCAGCCCGGAGATGCTGGTGCTTGCTGAAACGAAAAAAGATCAGTTGAATTTGAATTCAAGAATCGATTTCCGCCTGTGCCAAGCAGAGGATTTGCCATTTGAATCTGGAAGTTTTGATCTTGTGGTCTCGGCTTTTGCCATGCGTAACGTAAGGGCGAATTTGGAAAAAGTTTTACATGAGATTTTCAGGGTGCTTAAACCATGTGGCCAGACTGTGATTTTGGAATTCTCCAGACCCAAAATTTTTATACTGAAACTTCTGCATTCTCTCTATTTGAAAACGGTCATCCCCTTGGATGGGAAATTGATCTTCGGATCAAAATGGACATCTGATTATTTATCTGATTCTATTTTGAATTTTTTCAGTCCTGAGGATTTTTCACAGAAGCTTACCCAGGCAGGTTTTTCTCAGGTGAGATATTTCCCTCTTAATTTTGGCATAGTGGTGATTCACAGGGCGAGGAAGGGTATCTAATAATACTTTTATGAACATAGTTGGGATCAATGGGCGAAGGTGAACTTTGCCCCTACGCAACATTTCTTCCCGATTTAAAATATTTTAATTAAGCTATAATTAAAGAAAGCGAGGATGATAACATCCTCGCTTGAAAAATATCAAGATTCAACCTACGCCCTGGGGTGGCGCTTGTCTCCACCCAAAATATTCCCTATTGTTCCCGCAGGGATTGTAAGACCTTGTTGGTTATGTCCATCTCGTCTTTGGCGTACAGGATATCCCCGCCGGCAGTGTCTAAGATCAGGGTGTAGCTATCCCTTAAGGCTATCAGGTTGATGGCGGCATTTATCTTGTCGATCAAAGGCTTGGAGAGCTCGAATTCCCGCCTGGCTGCCTCCCCCTCAGGTCCTAAAATCTTTCTGGCAAATTCCTCATACTCCAGTTGTTTCGCCAGTATCTTTTGCTCCTTTTCAGCTCTCTTATCCTCACTTAAAAGCATCCGCTGGGTGTTGAGCTCCTCCTGCATATTGATAATTTCCTGCTGCAATGAATCTGCCTGCTCCTGCCATAAGGCTAATTGCTGATCGAATTTGGTCTTAGCGTCGGCATATTCCTTATATTCCATTTTCAGACGATTGGTGTCCACGTAACCAATCTTGATCTGCTGGCTGAAGACACTTGAGGCCATGAACATAAAGCTCAAAAGAAAAAGTATAACCGGGAATCTTTTAACGGACATCCTTACCTCCTCTTTGTCAAATAAGTTCGAACCCAAAACTTGATTTCATTGATACATTGTCTTCTTTCATAATTTTTTTCTTGGACTAAGATAAAGCCTTGGGGTTACTTGTCAAGCACTATTTAACCGAGCTCCTCTATTTATACCCATATTTACTCATATTGTTCTTAACTAATTTGATATTTATCATAAAGTTTAATTTTCCTTTTGCACTACTTCTGAAATAGCTTGACTTTTTGAGAAATCCTGATTAAATATAGATATTGACAAAAAAACTAAGCTGCTATTTATGGTCTGGCTTCTCCATAGATGAGTTGAGACTTTCATAAAGAAAGGTACAGATTATGCAGATTTTAAAATTTTACATAGTGGACGTTTTTGCAGAGGAGAAATATGCGGGCAACCAGCTGGCGGTGATCAGAGGGGGGAGGAATCTTGCCACTGACAAAATGCAGCGAATCGCCAAGGAGATGAACTATTCCGAGACAACTTTCATCCTATCAGATGAACAGGAAAACGGGGGATATGATGTGCGAATTTTTACCCCGGAAACCGAACTGCCTTTTGCGGGTCATCCTACTTTAGGCACAGCTTATGTAATACAGCAGGAGATCGTCAAAGAGCCTGAGGAGAGAATTGTTTTGAATCTGAAGGTGGGTAAAATTCCGGTTACTTTCACTTATGCAGAGGGGAAATCAGATGTTTTGTGGATGAAACAGGTTGAACCTATTTTTGGGCCTACTTTCGATGCTGAAACTATTTCTAAGATCCTGAATCTGGATGCCAAAGAGATAGATCACAATTTCCCGATACAGGGTGTTTCAACAGGGGTTCCTTTTATCATAGTCCCTCTAAAAACTTTAGATGCTGTGAAACGGGCGAGGGTGAACAGGGAGAGATATTTCCAGCTTGTTAGCACCTCTCAGGCCAAAAGCCTGCTGGTTTTTTGTCCTGAAACATATAAAAAGGAAAACAACTTAAACGTTCGGGTATTTGCAGACTTTTATGGCGTGCCCGAGGATCCTGCCACCGGTTCTGCAAACGGCTGCCTGGTCGGGTATCTGGTAAAGCACCGTTATTTCGGAGAAGACAAAATCGATATCCGGGTTGAACAAGGCTATGAAATAGGCAGGGAATCTTTGCTCTTTTTGAAAGCAGAACTAAAAGAGGAGGGAATAGATGTGTTTGTGGGTGGTAGGGTGGTAATGGTTGCTAAAGGTGAACTGGTTTAGATTGAATTTCGTAAATGTGATCTGAAGCAGGAGAAAAAGATGAATCTAAAAAAGGAAAAAGGGATCAAGGTGGTACCGGTTTTTTTATTGGGTTCATACCCATCGTTCATCAGGGAGGATGGATTAGGTTTCAGGACTGTAGGAAACCAGGACGAACAGGAGGTTAAAACAGATGAAATTCTTCACAAGCTGGGCATAATCACAGAACCTGAAGTTCTGGTGAGAACGGAAGATGACCTTTATGGATTGGATACTCTTGCTGATGTGTTGATAATCTTTTCGCACTGTATGGATAGGTTTCCTTACCTGATTGCTCTTGCTGCCACAGGGGTGCCCATTATCATTTCAAGTGAGGAGGGGGTATCCGGAGACGCTTTAGATACTTACGAATATCTGGCAGATTACGATAATGTTAAGCTTGTATTTAGTTTTGAGGAAATCAGAGAAAGACTTAGAATTCTGAAAGCTGTGAAGCGAATTAAAAGGGCGAAGGTTTGCGTGTTTGATACAGGTAAACGCTCCAAAGAGGAGATTGCCTGGTACAAAAATCCCCTGCTACAGGAAAAGCTCAAAACCCAATACATCGATGTGCAGGACTTTGAAAAAAGATACAAGGGTATAGACCAGTCTGAGGCACAGGCTTTAGCGAAAATGTGGATGGATAAATCTGAGGTCATAGAACCATCGTTGGAAGATGTAACAAAATCCGCTCAGGTATATATTGCCATGAAGAATATAGTTGAGGATATGGAAGCCGACGCAGCCTATGTGCTCTGGTGTGCTCAGTTTGAGAAGATGTTGGGAACTAAAATGTGCTTTGCCATTACCAAGCTGAATGATGCTGGCATTCCAACCGGATGCTGGAGAGGGGAAAATCTGCTTCCCATGTTGATTTCGCACTACATTTCGGAAAAGCCCGTATTCTTTGGCGAGGTGCATATATATAAAGAGGGGATCTTAAGCCTCCGCCACTGTGCTGTTCCCTCGAGTATGTCGCCCTCACCTTTGGTTTTGAGAAGATGGCGGGATCGAAAAGGAACGGTCACCGGCTATTGTGAGCTGCCAAAGGGGGAAGTTACCCTGGTCAATTCCGGCACGGGAGGCAAAGCAGTGGTGATGAAAGGGGAAGTTGTCAAGTGTGGGGACGTGGGAGGTGAAAACTGCAGAACCACCGTCTGGGTGAAGATTGTAGATCAGTCAGGTTTTCCTAATATCACGGGTCGGGGAATTACCATGGTATACGGGAACTGGGTTGAGCAGGCAAAAGAGGTGGTAAGGAATTTGGGGATTCAAGTTATTTGAACTTAATGGAACCTGAACCTTTAAAGAAGGATTACCGGACCTTGCAAATTGATCATCATCGAAAAAATATAAATAAGTTACTTAACTAATTAATAATTGATAAAGCTATAGAAGTCCGACATTTCATAACCAAGACCTCCTCTGAAAATATTTGACTTTTCCACTGGATAGTTGTAACATAGATTCGACTTTTCAGGTATTAATTATTAAAAAGAGAATTCGCAAAGCGAACAGATATGTAATTTCGATTAACAAATAACCCAGGAGAGATTATGTCACCGAAGAAACACCGCATCACAGCAGAGGATTTGTATCGTTTTAAGCTTATTTCCGATTGCAAAATCTCACCAGACGGAGATCACATAGTATATTGCCTGCACAGAGTAGATAAAAAGACCGAGAAGAAGTATGCTAATCTCTGGGTTGTGCCCACAGGCGGAGGAGCTGCCCGGCAGTTCACCTATGGTGATCATTTAGATACCCGGCCTAAATGGTCACCTGATGGCAATAGGATTGCTTTCATTTCCAACCGCAAGGATGAAAAACAGCCCCAGATCTACATAATCCCCTTTCAGGGCGGGGAAGCTCGTCAAGTGACCAACCTGAAAGGCGAAATTGGATCTTTTGAATGGTCGCCTGATGGGAAAAGGTTTGTCTGCCAATTTCGCAAGAAGGACAAAGAGGAGATGGAACGGGAGAAGGATGAACAGAAGAAAAAACTGGGCGTGGTTTCGCGTCACATTACTCGCGTCTGGTTCAAGGAGGATGCCAGGGGGTTTTTACCCAAGGAGCGCTGGCATATCTGGGTGATTAACACCATATCCGGCAAAGAGAGACAATTGACCCAAAGCGATGTTTTTGATGAGTGGTTTCCAGGCTGGTCACCGGATGGTAAAGAGATCGTTTTCTGCTCCAATCGAGCCAAAGACCCGGACCTTGATCCGACCGTGACAGATTTGTATGTAATAAAAACTTCTGGAAAAGGTTTTCGTAAAATAAAAACTCCACTGGGTCCCAAGGGGATGCCGGTTTTTTCGCCAGATGGAAGATGGGTTGCTTATTATGGGAAAGAAGGAAGAGGACAGTATTGGAAAAACTTGACTCTTTGGGTTGTTCCTGCCAGTGGACAAGGAAAGGCCAGGAATCTAACCGGAAAATTTGATTTTAACGTCTCTAATTGGACCATAAACGATTTGCCCGGCACTCCCCCTGAAATCCCGATTACCTGGTCCAAAGATGGAAAACGTTTATTTTTCCCGGTAGCAAAACATGGAAATGGATTGCTCAAGTCAGTAGGACTGGATGGTAATAAGAAGAGCTTGCAAGCGGTAATTGATTATGAGGGGGTGGTGGGAGCATGTAGTTTCAGCAAGGACCAATCCAAGCTTTGTTATTTTCGCGGGGACATGAAAGATCCCGGAGAGGTCTGGGTTCGGGATTTGGTCTCTGGTCGCTCCCGTAAACTGACCCAGGTCAATGAGAATTTACTTAAGTCCATCGATTTAGGAAAAATAGAGGAGGTCTGGTTCAAGGGTGCCGCAGGCAACGATCTGCAGGGC
Source organism: Candidatus Zixiibacteriota bacterium (assembly GCA_049642665.1). Classification (GTDB taxonomy): domain Bacteria; phylum Zixibacteria; class MSB-5A5; order MSB-5A5; family SM23-73-2; genus CAYURP01. The sequence continues at coordinate 4,314 of JBARPA010000425.1, read as the reverse complement.
TGGATTCTCAAACCGCCCGGCTTTAACAAAATGAGGAAATATCCGTCTGTTTTAGAAATACACGGCGGACCCCGGGTGCAGTATGGTAATTTCTTTATGCACGAGTTTTACTATTTAGCTGCGCAGGGGTACGTGGTCTTTTTCTGTAATCCCAGAGGTGGCCAGGGATATGGCGAGAAGTTCTCCAAAGCCATTCATAACAACTGGGGCACGGTGGACTATGATGATCTGATGGCCTGGACGGATTTTGTCCAGAAAAAACCATATATAGACAAAAAAAGAATGGGGGTTACCGGTGGCAGTTACGGCGGTTACATGACCAACTGGATCATCGGACAAACCAGCCGATTTGCAGCAGCAGTAACCCAGCGAAGCGTGAGCAACCTGATCAGTATGTATGGCTCCAGCGATTTCAACTGGGAATTCCAATACGAGTTCAGCAACCTGCCTCCCTGGGATGATTTCAGAAATTACTGGCGGCAATCCCCCATTAAATACATTGGTAACGCCAAAACCCCAACCCTGGTGATTCACTCGGAACAGGATTTACGCTGTGCCATGGAACAGGGGGAGCAGATCTTTGTAGCTTTGAAGAAGCTGGGCGTTGACACCGAGATGGTGCGTTTCCCGGATGAGCCCCACGGGCTTTCCCGGGGAGGTCGCACAGACCGCAGAATCGAAAGGTTGAAACATATTCTGCGCTGGTTTAATCGATATCTTAAGGGAAGAAAATAGATTCTTCTGGTATATTCAATAATAATGAGCTCCTTTGAAGTACCCCGGAAGGTTTTTAAGCTTTTAGCTGGTTTTGAAAAACCCTGGTTTGTGGCTGGTGGATGGGCTGTGGATCTTTTTCTGGGCAAGGTGACCCGGGAGCACGAGGACATTGAAATAGCTATCTTCAGGTGCGATCAACTGACACTCCGAAATTACCTGAATGATTGGGAATTCAAAAAAGTAATACCCGAACCAAAAATGCATACGGAACTCTGGAAAGAGGATGAATGGCTGGATTTACCAGTTCATGAGATTCATGCTGAGAATTCGAGTAGTGAAATATCACACCTGGAAATTCTTTTGAATGAGTCTTCTAATGATGAATGGAGGTTTCGGCGGAATCCAATTATTACCCGACCTATTTCGATGCTTGGAACTCATTCTGAAAATGGTATACCTTTCCTCAATCCTGAAATTGTTTTGCTGTACAAAGCTAAAAATCCTAATCCTTGGGACGAAGCTGACTTTGAAAATATTGCCCGGGTTCTGGATCGAGATCGTAAGAGCTGGCTAAAGCAGGTCATCCAAACTTGTTATCCAGGGCATAGCTGGATTAACATTTTATAAATATGTATTCACAGAAAAGAGTTAAATACAGTTACAGATTGAACAATCAGGAGGTGTTGTTATGTCAGAGATATTTCCGGAACCGATAAGAAATCTGCCTGAAGCAGATGTTCCGTTGAAAGGAGTTAAGGCTTATCTTTCACAATCGGAGACCCACCAGATTATTTTTATGGAGTTCTCTGAAGACATTGAAGCACCGGAGCATTCACACGAAAGCCAATGGGGAATCGTTCTGGCGGGTAAGATAGATTTGACTGTTGATGGTGTTAAGCGGACATATTCAAAAGGTGACAACTACTTCATTCCTAAAGGGGTAAAACACGGGGCGAAGATATATGCAGGCTATGCTGACATTACATTTTTCAACCAGAAGGATCGCTATAAGGCAAAACAAGATTAGTCAGCTCAATTATCCAAAAGGTTGAAAGTATTTTAGCGTACCTCATCAAGATATGATTTCAGCCTAAACTAAAGGCTTGACTTAAAATTTAATATCATTATCTTAATGGCGGTCTGCAATTCTATAAAGATCCCTTAGGTGAAGTAACTGATCTGACAATTAAAGTCCCGTGTTTCGTAGATGAGTTGGTAAGAATGATTAAAAAGGAGGAAATATGTTCCAGAAATTACGAGAAATCCTGAGCAAGGTGGATGCTGATTATGCGGACGTCCGCTACGAGATCAAAAAGGAGTCCCTCATCTCATTCAGCGGAAAGGAGCTTACCCAGATCGGCTCAAATTCCACGGACGGGTACGTGATTAGGGCACTAAAAGACGGTGGGTTGGCTTCGGTTGTCTTCACCAAACAGTCCGATGCTGAGAAAGCTCTTAAAACCGTGGTAGGAAACGCTCAGCTCATCGCAAAAAACATTGATAAGCCGGTTAAGCTGGCTCAGGTGGAAAAAGTAAAGGATACCTTTATTCCTCCTTTGAAGGAGGACCCCAGAAAAGTGAGTATGGAGGAGAAACTGGAATTGATTAGAGAGTATAATGATATCGTCCTGGGATTCGACAAAATTGCTACCACAGCCATAGGTTACGAAGAGATAATGAGGGAGAAATACTTCCTCAGCTCAGAGGGTTCAGAGATCCGGGAGGATCTGATAACCACCAGGCTGAGAGGTGAGTTGATAAGTGCAGAGGGTAACTTAAGGCAGAATATCCGAGTAGCTGCCGGAGGCAGCAATGGATTTTCCACTATCAGGGATCAGGAAAGCTATTTTGAGAAACGTGCCAAAACGGTAATTGACCTTTTGAAAGCCAAACCGGTCAAGGGTGGAACTTATAACTGCATTTTAAACCCCAGCATGGCAGGAGTGTTTACCCACGAGGCATTTGGCCATTATTCCGAGGCGGATTTGATAGAGAACCTTCCGGCAATGCGGGAGAAAATGAAAATTGGAAACAAGCTGGGCAACGATATCTTAAACATCGTGGACAATGCCACACTCTCGGATCAGCTCGGTTTCTACAAATATGATGATGAAGGGGTTAAGGTTCGACATACCCAGCTTATGAAACAGGGCGTTTTAACCGGTCATCTGCATTCCAGAAGAACCGCTGCCGAATTCGGGGAACCCATCTCCGGCCACACCGTGGCTGAGGATTATCGCTATGCTCCCATAATCAGGATGGGAACCATTTTCATCGAGCGGGGCAAGCAGACCTTCGATGATCTGGTTAAAATGCTGGGCGATGGATTATACGTTTTGGATGCCAAGGGCGGCGAGACCTCCGGTGAGAATTTCAGTTTCGGTGCCCAGTACGCCTACCAGGTGAAAAATGGTAAAGTGGGTGAGATGGTGCGGGACATTAACGTCTCAGGCAACCTGTACCAAACATTAAAGAACATAAATGCGATCGGGAATGATTTTACCCTGTCAAAAATCGGGGGCTGTGGTAAGTGGCAGGCCAATATCCGTTCCTGTTACGGCGGTCCGCATATACTTGTCAACAATCTCGTTATAGGAGGTGTGTGATGGAGAAATTATTGGAAATGGCAAAAAAAGTATGCGACAAGGCAGAAGTTTACTCGGTGGAATGTACCAACAATCACGTTTCATTTGAAAACGCCAAACTTCAGAACATAGATAACAAGTTTCAGTCAGGGCTAAGCCTGAGAATCATAAAAGATGGTAAGCTGGGATTTGCCTACACCAGAAATCTGATAAATCGGGAAGAGCTTGTGCAGAATGCTCTGGAATCTTTGAAAGGTGGAGTGGAGGCTGAGTATGAATTTCCTCTGACCAATGACCTTCCCAAGCTCAATACTTATGATTCATCTCTGGAAAAACTATCAGGCAAAGAAATGGTGGAGGAATGTGCCCGAGTGTGCGATCATTTGAAATCCAACACGGACGGCGAGATCGAGATGAACTCGCTTGCCAACATCGATAAGATCCACATCATAAACACCGAGGGAACCGATATCACCGGCCAAAGCACCTCCTACACTATGTTCGGAGCCATAACCTACCCCGGAGTGGGCACCGGCATCTTGAGGTTTTTCCAGAATAAGAAATTCGATAAGTTTCCGGACGACATCGCAAACAATATGATCCAGCTTTACCAGGCATCCTCCAAAGTTGTGGAAATCAAAGGGGGCAAGATGAAGGTGATGTTTATGCCCAACACCTGGATTGCGCTCACCTGGAGAATCTCAAGCGGTACAAGCTCCAAATCGGTTTACGAGAAAATCTCGCCTGTGGCTGATAAACTGGGACAGAAGATATTCGATGAGAAGCTCACCATCTATGATAATCCCCTGGAAGACAAATTCCCCGGAGCACGGGCATTCGATGATGAAGGGGTCAAGTGCAGACCCTTAACCCTGGTGGAAAACGGAGTATTGAAAAGTTTTTACTATGATCTGGACTACGCCAAAAAGATGAAAGCCAAATCCACCGGACACGGTTACAGAACGTCAATGTGGGGAGGGGACCCCATTACAATGAAGCCCATACCAGCGCT
>JBARPA010000424.1:0-1644 GCA_049642665.1 Candidatus Zixiibacteriota bacterium | reverse complement strand
CCGGTCCACCACCGAATCGATAAGCGCTCCGAATTTTGACATGGTTTGAGTTTCCCGGGCCAGTCTTCCGTCTAAAACATCGCATATTCCGGTCAGAATTATCATCAGTCCTCCGAAAAAGAGATATTCACTTCTGAAGAAGTTGAAGGCCAGAAAGCTGAAGACCAGCCCTGAGAAGGTCAGGACGTGGGGATGGACCCTTAAGTTTATCAAGACCTGAGCCAGAGGCTCGATCACAGTTAAAAACCCCTCCACCAAGCGTTTATTTAGAAGCTTAATCTCCGGCATAAAATTTCTTTTGCTATCAAAAGTTTGTGAAGTATGATATTATCTTATCTGGTGCAAGTCAAGGGAAAAATCTTTTGAACGAATATTATTTAATTCTTTCAAAGAATTAGAAATTAGATTTTGGTTTATATCACCTTATCAAAAGCATTTTCCTGGTCTGTGTAAACTCGCCCGCCTTCAACCTGTAAAAATAGACCCCGCTGGATACTTTCCTCCCCGCTTGATCTTTTCCGTTCCAAACAGCTTTATTACTCCCTGCCTTTTGATATTCATCTATTAGAGTTTTAATATGCTGACCCAGGATATTATAAATTGACAATTTAATCTGAGAATTTGTAGGCAATACATACTCGATCACTGTCTCTGGATTGAAGGGATTAGGGTAGTTCTGATCCAGATTAAAGGCCGTCTTTAGCTTTGTTTCTCTTGATTCTTCAACTGAAGTAGGATGAGAAGTAAATATGAAGAATATACCGTGATATAAGCTGTCGCCTCCGGATGAAACCATTACCTCATCATAACCGTCTTTGTTTATATCACCAAGATATGCAACTTTAAGACCAAAACCTGCTAAAGTTGTATCCTCAGCTTTTAATATGATATCAGCCTCTCCATCCATATTTTTTCCACCATAAAAAATGTATGTTGATTGAGGATATTTATCGTCACTTGCTATTACATCACTGTATCCATCCTGATTAACATCTCCTGCATAAGAAACAGAGTAACCTACTGGTAAAGTGATATAAAGGCTGGTATCTGCAAGATAATCACCAGAGAACACTTTCGTTTTTTTTGTATTGCTAACTAATATGTCAGGAATGTTATCGCCATCGATATTTTTTGCTGAGGCGACATTTCTTCCAAAGTTATAGAAAGTAGTAATGTTCCCTTGGAAGATGATATCTGGAATAGTATCCATGGGATTTCCTCCAAAATATACTGAGGCTTTTCCCGTTCCCCACGGAACACCAGCCCAAGGAGATCCGATTATAACATCATCAAATCCGTCGGAATTTATATCACCTATCCCAGCCACAGACCATCCCAAACGCTCAGCAGAATCTGGATGACCTTCAATACGAACATCATATATGCTATCCATAAATTCCCCACCAAAATATATGAATACCCTTCCAACCGCACCCCAATCATCAGGCGCAGCTACCATAGCGTCATCGTAACCATCGTTATTAACATCCCCAGCTGAGGTCACAGAAGAGCCAAAACCATAATACCAGTACGAATCCTGTAATATCAAATCCACTACAGTATCCATTGGACTACCACCAAAATAGATATGAGCTTTTCCCGCCATCTGAGCACCATTGTTGGGATTGAAGGCTGAGGGAGCCC
>JBARPA010000423.1:0-1958 GCA_049642665.1 Candidatus Zixiibacteriota bacterium | reverse complement strand
AAAGATCAGGGATGAACAAAAATCCGATTGTTATGTTCTTTTGATTCCTGTTTTCTCCCTTATCTTAATTCTGGCTCATTTCGTAAGTTCATTTTTCCCTTCGGCCAGGCTCTGGGGGATAAATCATTTGGCATATTTCCCTGTTGAAGCCAGGATTCTACTTACTGCTGTTTTTCTTCTTTTATTACTTCCTAAAATAAATTCGAAAATTCTGGATTTCTTTAAGATTTTTTTTGATATAATCTACAGGGTCGCTTTTGGTAAAGCCAAGAAGTTGTGGTTTGTATTTTTTTCTTTGATAAGTTTTTTCCTGTTCTGGATTTTCAGAACCCGAACTCATTTCCTGGGAGATAGTTATCAGATCATCGGTAATTTGGAAAATAGGGAATTTTTTGTCAAATGGGCAGAGTTAGGGGAGGGCTTCTTTCATCTCTATTTATATAAATTGCTGAATCCGATTTTTGATATCAATGCAGAAACTCTTTATGAACTATCAAGTTGCTTCTTGGGAGCGATCTTTGTTTTTTTGGTTCTCCTTATGGTCGATTTTTTGGGTGAGGACAAATGGGAGAAGCTTTTTTTGTTTTTATTTATAGCTTTTATGGGAAGTATTCAACTTTTCTGTGGATATGCTGAACATTATTCTCTTTCATATACCTTGATATTTGGATTTATATTTTTCTCAGTGAAATACCTGAAAGGCAAAGGGAACCCCTTTTTCCCTCTTTTGCTTTTCGTTCTAGCCGCATTTTCTCACATCTCTGCCTTCTATATTTTACCCTCGGTTTTCCTCCTGTATCTGCTGGGATATCAAAAGGAAAAAAAATCTTCATTTTTTGAGAAAATTGAAGTATGGGCTCTTTTATATCTAGTACTGATTGCCTTGCTCATTTTCCTCCATATGAAAAGATACAGCTGGACTGTGGGTAATAAATTTGTGCCACTTCTAAAAGGGGACTATTATGCTCCGGGTTATAGCCTTTTTTCCCTGCCACATATCCTGGATATATTGAATCAGCAGCTATTGATCTCGCCTGTGGGACTTATGCTTCTGATTTGCATCTACGCTTGCTCAAAAACTTTTAGTCTCAAGGACAAATCAGTTTTGTTTTTATCCTCTGTGTTTTTGCTGGGATTAGGTTTTAACTTTATTATGTATCCGGGATTGGGAATGTCAAGAGACTGGGATATGTTTTCCTCCACCGGGATTGGCTATACTATCTTGGCCGGGTATCTCTTTTTGAAAGTGTTAAGAAAAAGAATCGATTTCAGATATTTGGGTTCTGTTCTCATAATAACAACGTTTTTCTGCACCGTACCGTGGGTTGTGTTGAACACATCTGAACAAAAAGGAGTCGAGAGAATAAGAAACCTTCTGGATCTGGACCCCAAAAAGAGCAGAAACGGGCATTATGCTTTGGCAGTTTACTTTGGTAATAAAGGGTTATTTGGCCAGGTGGAAAAGGAGAATCAAGCTCAGGCGAGGAAATTTCCCGCAACATTTTTAGTGAAACAGGGATTTGAATTCTTAAACACAAATCAAATAGAGAAAGCCTTCGAAACTGGTAAAAAAGCGTTAGATATGGATCCAGATTTAGCAGATGCACACCGCCTTTTAGGTAACCTCCACGATTTAGGAGGAGTATATGACTCAGCTGAGACCGAATTCAAATCAGCAATACGCTTAGAACCTGGTGACCCCAATATGTATGCTGCCCTGGGAACCCATTTTTTAATTACAGAGAGAGCGGATTCCGCCCTCCATTATTATGGCAAGGCTCTAATTTTAGGTACAAGAGATCCAGTCGTATATAATAACGTAGGCAATATCCATTCAAATAATAACCAGTGGACTGAAGCAATTGCTGCATACCAGAGGGCGATAAAGATAGGTCCAGGTTTTGCTGGTTCCTATTATGGCTTAGGACTAGTTTTCTTCAACCAAGGTCAGATAGATC
>JBARPA010000422.1:0-3023 GCA_049642665.1 Candidatus Zixiibacteriota bacterium | reverse complement strand
AAGCGTGCCAGTGCGAATCCTCTCCACTACGGGAACTGCCGGCTCCTCAACTCTGGCTCCTCCTCTGATGGCTTTGACCTTGGTCGGCGTGGCTTCCTTATTGATATGCTTGGCATATACAAAAGTAAAGCCAGCCAAAAGGACCAAACCAACCAGAAGAATTATTAGTAACTTTTTGTTCATTTGTCGTTTCCTCCTTCAAAGGGAATTAAAACTTCCAAGCGGGAGGTAAAAAAACCCCTCTAATACCTAAATGTTGATTGATTTAATTTAGGTAAGCCATCAACTCAGAAGCCGCTGTCCGGTCTTACCAGCGAACTTCTTCTAATAACTATCGACACTTCACTTTGGATTTAAACAATAATCCAAAAGTGTTTGTGCCTTTTTTGAGGCTACTATTCCCTTCAAACAATCATCTGAGAGCTAAACAATCCAACCACTTACAATATGGGATAATTAACCCCTTTTGTCAAGTAAAAATAACAGTAAATAGTGTAATAATTATATCTACAAAAACCTAAAATATATACTATTATTTAAGTGCTTCAGCTAATTGGAATATTGAAAAACCACAATCAGTAATTCAATTACTGTAAGTTATTGAAAATCAAGCGATTCTGAAATTGTAGTATTCTCGCTGACCATCTCTTCAAATTTATTAACCCAACCTTTTATTCACCTATTTATATATTATTGTATGTATTTATTTTATCTCCTTGGAATTACTTAAGAATCTGATGAATCGATTGACTATTTCTGAGTGGAACAAAACTTATAGTAATTTAATATCAGCTAGCTGTTAATGAGAAAGGGGCAGATGAAAGAATTCATCCGCCCCGCTCGGTAGTTAGGAGGAAATTAACACACCGAATTAAAAGTCGAGATTCACATATAAATTCATTGTTATCTTCTCGTTATCATATAAACGTAATGGCTTGTATCTGCGATTGTTGAAAGTTCCGGATAAGATCCCTGAGAAGTCAGTGTAAATATCACTTAGACTCAATACTTCCTTATATGCTTCCTCATATTCTTTTAAGTTATTTATAGTCAATACGAGAGAAGCTGAAAGGTATTTGTTTAAATGTTGGGAGAGGGGTTTCCGGAAGAGATAGTATCCAAGAAAACCCTGCCATTTTCCCGGAGCTTTTATGTCCCCATGTTCGTAATCTACAAAAAACCAGCTATCACGATAAGTATCAAGCTGTTTTAAATTTCCATCTCTGAGGGAATTCCATCCATAAACCTGATTCAAGAGGAAAAAAAGATTAACAAAAGCATTCCGACAAAGAACTTCAATGGTGCCTTTTCTATTTAACTGTTTTACAGATTCCAATCCCTTCACTTATCCCTCCTTTTGGAGTGATACCCTCAAATAATCTTTTAGCAAACTCTCTGCCCCTTTCTTTCTTTTTTTTAGGCTATGGTTAATTCATTATTTTTCAATAAGAAAGACGAACGGGCAATTTTCTCCTTTCCTTTTTCTGTGCAAAATTCTACACAAATTTGATTTAGTTAGTTCATCAAAAAGATTTTTTTATCATGGATAAAAAAAAGAAAAGCTGTGGGGAGGTGCACAGCTTTTCTTGTGGGGAAAGGGGCGAGAGAATGGGTCAATTTTCTAATATAATATAAAGCAAAAACGATGCCCTGATGTAAGGCTTTATCCTTTTATGCTAATCCCTTGAATTCCACAGCCTTATTCTTGCTCGAATATTTTTTTAAGTCTCTTTAGTGCAAGGCCTTGCATAGACTTTGCAGGTGCACAAACCATATTACTATAACCCAGAAATTGAGATAATATTCTAAAGTGCAAGCTTCTCTTTTGGCTAATAATGAGCACTTAAAAGTTAAGCTAAAGCTTAACACTCCAATCACTATATGTATTCGGTTTGTTCTAATGAGCAAAAATATTGGGACTTCTATAGTGAAAGAAATGAACAGGGGGAAGGTGAGAAAAGATAACTCAGTATCTTGAGAAAAAACTGATTCGCTGGATGAGGTGAAAAATGGAATGTCTATTGGGCAATCTTGAGGCAAAACTACTGGAAAAAGAGGAGATCCCATCAGATGAACTTATTTTTTTGATAAATACCAGAATAAAACCTCCGGTTGAAGTCAGAAAAGATGATGTTTTTATACGGGCCATGTTTCTGATATCCGATCAGGTGAACTCCTATGGGGGATGTTTTCCCTCTGACGAACATGAAGATTTAGCCAGACTTTTAATCGATTCCCCTGTGCTGGTGGGTCATACCAAAGATAAACTGCCCATTGCCAGAAACTTTAAAGCCGAGCTGGTTAAAAAAGATGAGGCCAACTGGATTAAGGTCTGGTTTTACTGGTTAAAAGAATCCTCAGGCTCGCTTTCTTTAAAAGAAAATATTGATCATGGAATATATAAGGAATGCTCCATCGGATTTACCTTTGAGTTCCCCGAGTGTTCCATATGTGGCCAGGACATGAGAAGATGCCAGCATATCCCTTTCAAAAACTACCCCGGACCTGATGGCCATTCAATGCAGGCTTACTTTCACTACAGAAAAATTCTAAAAGTTCTGGAAACGTCCTTAGTCTACAGGGGGGCTTTGCCCAATACCTCCATTACTAATGATCTGATATATCAAAAGCATGACTGCAAAAATGGGATATGCAAATTGGGGAGAGTGTACAGGGATGTGGTGGAGGGGGCTTTGAGAAAATGCGGGCTTAATGATCAGGTCATATTAACTGGCGAAATTCTGGATAAAGGATACTCAGATAATTACATAGATTTGATATGTGACCCGGATCTAAAAGAAAAGGTCCTGACCTCTCTTCCGGGAACCTACAGAGAGAAAGTCAATTTCGTGCAGGAATCAAAAAAGAGGGAAAATAAAGTTTCACTGTTCGAATTTATACCGCCTACCAAGCCGGAAAAATCGGCTTCTGTTTGCAATGAGTTTTTCCATCTTAACGATTTCTCCTTTTTATCTGGAAACTGGATTGTGGAGCCAAAATATGATGGGGTAAGAACCCAGGTC
>JBARPA010000421.1:0-2014 GCA_049642665.1 Candidatus Zixiibacteriota bacterium | reverse complement strand
TAATACCAGATACTATCTTTGCCCGGAGCTTTATTTTGTGCAATACACGATACGCTGTGGAGCTGGTCTGGTGCTGTGGTTTTTGTCCAGTATGCACCGCCGTCAGTTGATTTATACATACCGCTGGATACACAGCCAGCAAGTATGGTACTTTCATCGGTTACGTCCAGGGCTAATGCTTTGGTACGGCCGCCAATATTTCTGGGACCTCTGGCAATCCATTCGGTGGTTACAGCGAGATTTTGCCCCATTGTTTGCTGAGCGAGGTTTTTCACTAACGCTAATTCCCGCCTGCCGATGTCTCGGGGAATTTCGTTGGTTGCTGGGTCCCGGAGGAGAAGCCATTTATATCGTGCACGGGCATGCGGGTCCTCTTTTGTTCCTTCTGACGCCTCAGACTGGATTATGCTTGTTCTTTGAGACGGGGAAGGGACTGATTTCAAAAGATAAATGATTATTACTACGCCAACAACCAGGATGATTCCGCAGGTAATGAGCAGTTTTAGCTGTTTCATAATATTTCTCTACTCCTGATTAAGGTTAGAAGGATAATTATTGATTATATAATTTCTGCATAAGAATCTTTTGTCTGTCATAACTCTAACCAAAGACACCTCTGGATAAATTGGCTGCAACCCAACTTCTAAGGAAATCCCTTCTACCAATAAAGGCATTATAATTATTCATGCAACCTTGTCAAGCAACTTTTAGAGACTCTGACTGATGCTGTTTGAATTCTTCTAAGACCTGGATGTAAATCATTGAGAGATGAGCCTATTACAGAAAGATACAAAAGATTGCCAATTTTATGATAGCTCATCACAACCCAAGAAAACCAAACCCCAATTGAAACAAAATGCCTTTGATGGGAGATAACCTGTTGGAAATTAATAGATTAAAAAAGCGGGAGACGGGACTCGAACCCGCGACCAACAGCTTGGAAGGCTGTGACTCTAAACCAACTGAGTTACTCCCGCAGGAATGGTCGTTAGTTATTGGTTGTTAGTAGCTTGTTCCGCCTCTCATCTCAACCAAACACACTATGAACCATCAACCAATAATCATCCACAAAATGGAGGGGAGAGGATTTGAACCTCTGTAGGCAATCGCCGACAGATTTACAGTCTGTTCCCTTTGGCCACTTGGGTACCCCTCCACTATTATGTCAACAGTAAACGGAAAACAGTCAACATCGAAAAACTGTGACCCGTGCCCTGTTTACCATATACCAATTCCAGCCGATGAGAGGATTCGAACCTCCAACCTAGTGATTACAAATCACTTGCTCTACCATTGAGCTACATCGGCAAAAATCAAACAGAACAAATATATCCAATAAACTCACTTTGTCAATAAAAATATACGTTGTAAAAAATCAATAGGTAGGGCATTCAGCCCTGTCATATATTCTCAATCTACTCTGGTTTTATTATCGAATCTTAAACCTGAAAAATTTGCCTATATTTTCTTTTTAACCTTTGGTCCCTCTGAGGTATCCTCCACTGTTATTCCTTTGGACTCTATCTCAGATCTGATCTTGTCTGCTAAAGTCCAGTCTTTTTTCTCTCTGGCATCCTCCCTTTTCTGGATTAGCTCTTTTATCTCCTCGGATAAAATCAGCTCCTCTTTTTCTAAAACCCCTAAGACCTTGTCGAATTCCCACATCTGATCCAGAATCATTTTCGCATTGTTTTTTGATATACTACCATCATCCATAAAAGTATTTATCTCTCTGACAAAGTCGAAGGTCTCTCCCAGAGCACCCGAGATATTTAAATCATCATCCAGATTTTCTTCGAATTTAGTTCTGACCTTACTTAGAAGTTCCTGCACAGCTGGATTATCCTTTTCACCATTAATGCTTTCCAGTTTATCCATGAAATCAAAGAGCCTTTGCAACGCACCTTTGGCACCCTCCAAACCCTTAAAGGTAAAATTAAGCTGCTGCCTGTAATGGGTGGAAAGCAAAAGATACCTGACTGCCTTGGACGGATACCCCTTATTCAAAACATCC
>JBARPA010000420.1:0-10029 GCA_049642665.1 Candidatus Zixiibacteriota bacterium | reverse complement strand
ATTCAGAATTGAATTCAAAAAATAAACCGGAAAAGGTTCAAACTCGCAGAACCCAAAGGCCATCCTGGGATGAGTATTTTATGGGCATAGCCCGGTTGGCTGCCACCCGTTCCACCTGTTTAAGGCGTCAGGTGGGTGCGGTGATCGTCAAGGACAAAAGAATCCTGACCACAGGTTATAATGGCGCACCCGCAAACTTGCCCCACTGTCTGGACATCGGTTGTCTGAGAGAAAGATTGAAGATCCCCTCAGGTGAAAGGCACGAACTCTGTCGAGCCACCCATGCTGAACAGAACGCCATTGTCCAGGCTGCTGCCCTGGGGGTTAGCATAAAGGACAGCGTGATGTATTCCACCACCCAGCCCTGCATCCTGTGCACTAAATTGATAATTAACGCCGGAATAAAGAAAATCGTGATAGAGGACTCCTATCCGGATAAGATGTCAGAGGAAATGCTTAAACAAGCTGGGCTGGAGATAATAGTGATGGAGAGGAGTTGAGAGTATAAAGTGGAGATTAGAGAGTAAAAACTAAACAGTAAAGACTAAAAAGTAGAAAGTTAAGAGTGAAGAGTAGAGAGTTAAAGAAAGGGAGTTTAAATGAAATGTCCTTTTTGCAGTCATGAGGAGGACAAGGTAGTCGATTCCCGTCCCTCATCTGACGGAAGGTCAGTAAGACGCAGGCGGGAATGTCTGTCCTGCAACAAAAGGTTCACCACCTACGAGTATGTGGAAAACGTGTCCATGATCGTGGTTAAAAATGACGGGAGAAGGGAGCCCTTTGATCGGCAGAAGCTTTTAAGAGGGATCGAACTGGCCTGCAACAAAAGACCCGTTTCAGAGAAAAAGATCGTATCCCTGGTGGAGGAGATAGAGGAAGAGCTTCAGAGCCTGTCCAAAAGGGAGATAACCAGCAAGGAGGTTGGAGCATTAGTTATGAAACGCCTGAAGGATTTAGATGAGGTGGCCTATGTCCGATTTGCCTCGGTGTACCATAAGTTCAAAGACATAAACGAATTTATGAGCGAGCTGAAAGGTCTTTTAGGATCATAATCTATTGTTTTTGGAATCGTCCCGCTTTTAGCGGGACGGCTGCCATTAAAAAAGCTGGTATATGGTAAAAGAAATAAAAGATATGGGATTTCTGGATCACCTGGAGGAATTTAGAAGCAGGATCATCAAATGTCTTGTTTCAATTTTAATATTCTCCATTGTGGCTTACTTTTTCTCGGATTTCGTTATTGATTTTCTGGCCAGACCTGTAACTAAAGTATATTTTATGTCTCCCACCGAAGCTTTTGCAGTGCGGATAAAGATGTCCATAATCCTAGGAATTATCTTGAGCATCCCGGTTATCTTTTACCAGTTCTGGCAGTTTGTGGTTCCGGGCCTTTTTGAAAGCGAGGTCAAGGCTGTGGTTCCCGCAGTGCTATTTTCCACCCTGTTTTTCATCATGGGGGGTACTTTTTGCTTTTTCCTTGTCATGCCCATGGCTATTAAGTTTTTAATGGGTTTTGGAACTGACAAATTGGAACCCATGATTAGAATCGGAGCTTACATCAGTTTCATCAGCTATACCACCCTGGCCTTTGGTATTGTCTTTGAACTTCCTGTGGTTGCCTATTTTCTGGGAAAGCTGGGGATTATAACGGATAAAACCCTAAGGAAGGGTAGAAGGTATGCCATTTTAGGTATTCTAATTTTAGCTGCGACCATAACCCCACCTGATATTTTCTCCCAGGTTATGCTGGCTGTTCCCCTTTACTTCCTGTATGAGGTGAGCATAGTTGTTCTCAAGATGACCCAGAAAAGAAAAGAGATCCCGAGCCAGGAAACAGTTTAGGAAAAGTAAATTCAAAATTTAAAATTAAAAATTTAAAATGAAAAAGTTATTACCAATCTTACTTATAATTTTCCTTGTATCTTTTAGTTTGATTTGGGCACAAGAAGAAGAAATAAAACCTGATTCTATCCGATCTTTAGCTCTGGACGAAGCTTTGAAATGCATCAAGATGACCAGGAAAGATCTGACCTTAAGAAAAGACTATGTGGATATCGATTCCTTCAGACTGGAGATCATAAATCATCTGATGATAAATCCCTTGCAATGTTTAAACTATAGCCAGAGAATTTCGTCTCAGCTTCTATCTTCTGGTAATTTAGGGGATTTGGTTTCACTCTCTGGTTCGGAAATGGGACACAAAACGAAAAGTGAAAAATTAAAAATTAAAAATGAAAAATTAAATATAAGTAAGGCGTTGCTTAGTTTTTTGGGTAAAGGTGAAAAGGATTTGAATGGGTTGGAGAAAAAAAGTATAAGCCAGGCACAGAGACTGCCTAAAAAGTTAAGGGAATCTCTGATAATCCTGTTAAGTGGTATGAGCAAATCCAGTGGTAAAATGTTTCATTCTATGAAAGATTTAAGCCAGGAGGAGATAGACTCCTTGAAAAAACACATGCCTTTGATGCTGGAGGAGGATGTGGAGGATGAATTCAAATCAGCGGAGGAGCTGGACAGGGAACAAAAATATGAAGAAAAATTGTTTGAGGCTATGACACCTATTCTGGAGAAGATTAAAAGAGACGAAATCTTTCAGGCGGGAATGGATATGGCTCAGAGTCTGGATGAGGCTAAAGAGAATCTTTACCAATTGGTAGGCGGTTCATATTATTTAACTGATGAAGAGGTTTTCAAAAAGGATACCCTTTTTCACTTAAGGACAAATAAGGGTGATCTATTGATCGGAGGGATCAAATCCAATAGATACAAGGGCTCGCCAGCTTTGATAATCGATCTGGGAGGGGATGATGAATATTATCTTTCATACGATGAAGAAAACGAAATATCATCCACCATTATAATAGACCTGGCAGGAGATGATCTTTATAAGACCCAGGATAGATTTGCATTTGGATCAGGATTTTTCGGGGTGAGTTTTTTAATTGACAGATGGGGGGACGATCTGTATATGGCTCAAAACTTTTCCCTGGGCTCCGGTTTTTTTGGCGTGGGTGTTCTTGCGGATGAGGAGGGTAATGATAAATACCTGGGAGATACATTTACTCAAGGAGCAGGGAGCTTCGGGTTGGGAATCCTCTCGGATCTAAAGGGAAACGATGAATACTCTGCTGCCCTTTTTGCCCAGGGCTTTGGATATGTGGCGGGTTTTGGTGCCCTTGTGGACTCCATTGGTAATGACTCTTACTTTGCTGGAGGGAGATACAAGGACATCCTGAGGTATGAGGACCATTACGTAAGTTTGTCCCAGGGCTTTGCATTTGGATCAAGACCTGATCTTTCGGGTGGACTCGGATTTCTATGCGATGGTAAGGGTAACGATGTTTACAATTCTGATATCTTTGGACAGGGTTCCAGCTACTGGTTTGCGCTGGGAGCGCTTCTGGATCAGGCCGGCAACGATAAATATATCTCTTACCAGTATGCACAGGGAGCAGGCATTCACCTGTCTTTAGGAGTGCTGATCGATGAAACAGGAGATGATGTTTATATATCCAAAGGCGTGTCGCAAGGTTGCGGCCACGATTTAGCCTTTGGCCTTCTTCTGGATCAGGAAGGGGACGACAGCTACAGCGCCTACGATCTTTCCCAGGGTGCGGGAAGCGCCAACGGAATCGGAATTATAATCGACGAATCAGGTGATGATGGCTATCTGGTCAAAAGAACCCATAATACCCAGGGGTACGGTAACCCCAGAAGAGAATATGGATCCATTGGACTTTTGCTCGATCTCTCCGGAAAAGATCATTATGATGGCAACGGGGCTGACAACTCCTTTTGGATTATTCCATCCAAATGGGGAGCTGGAGTGGACTTTGAATTCGGTAAACGGAAAACAGTAGAGAGTGAAGAGTAGAGAGTGAAGAGTACAGAGTATAGAGTAGAAAGATAAATGATGGTAAGAATGAGAAGAGTTAATATAATTACTCCATTCTTGTTAATAGTGTTTCTAAGTGTAACGTTCGCAGGTGATGTGAAAGAGAAGGTGGATGAGCTGTTCGTCCTGGCTTCATCGGGCGAGGTGAAATACCGGGATAAGGTAGAACCAGCTAAAAATGAACTAATCGATATGGGGGCTCTTGCCGTTCCCTATCTGGTGGAGATGCTGGATTCGGAAAATGCCCGGGAGATACTTACCCTTACCGATATCCTGACCAAAATCGGGGAGCCGGCGGTTTCACCTCTGATCCAGAAACTAAAATCCGAAAACAAGGAAGTGCTCAGAACCTCTGCCAGAATCTTAGGCAAAATTGGTGATCCCAAAGCTGCTCCCCACCTGGCTGAGCTTCTTGACCATCCCGATCTTAAAATCAGAAGTGCAGCCTCAACTTCCATGGGACAGGTGGGTGACACGACCTTTTTAGATATAGTAATATCCGTTCTTTCGGATTCGGTGGAGATGGTCAGAAAATCAGCAACCTATGCTCTGGGCGAACTTGAGACCCCGGGTGGAATTCCCGCATTGCTCTCCGCATTCAAAGATCCTCATTACAGTGTAAGATTGACTGCCGTTTCCTCTCTGACCAAGATAGGTGAGCCGGCAGTGGATACCTTGATTATTCTTCTGGATGATCCTGATATAGATGTTCAAAACTTGAGCATCGAGGCATTGGGGAAAATAAAAAGCTCTAGTGCAATTGACCCTCTTTTAGCCAAGCTTCAATCACAAGAATGGACTACACGAGCTTTCGCTGTTGATGCTCTGGGAGAGATCGGTGATAAAAAGGGGATTGTTGCAGTGGTCAATCTTCTGGAAAATGAAACCCATCCCTTTGTCCTGAATCGGATCAAATACTTGCTTGAAAAAATAGAAGAATAACTCTATGGGGAGAAAGCTTAAGAGAGAATTCTACCACAGACCAACACTAAAGGTGGCAAAAGAGCTTCTGGGTAAATTTCTGGTGGTGTATAGAAGGGGTAAAACTTTGTCAGGAAAAATAGTTGAGACCGAAGCCTATATAGGTTCCAGTGATCCTGCCTGCCATGCCAGCAAGGGGATGACCCCCAGAAATAAGGTAATGTTCGGGCCACCGGGACATGCCTATATATACTTCACCTATGGAATGTATCACTGTCTGAATCTGGTCACAGAAAAAGAGGGTTTTCCAGCAGCTGTCCTGATCAGAGCTATTGAGCCGGTGCAGGGAATGGAATTAATGGCGAGAAGAAGGGGAACTAAAAATGTTAAGAATTTAGCCAGTGGTCCTGGAAAATTGTGTCAGGCTCTGGGTTTGGATCGTTCATTAAATGGTGAAGACCTTTGCTCCGGAAGTATCTGGATTGAAGACAGAGCGGAGAAAGCGGGGAAGATAAAGTCCACCTCAAGAGTGGGGGTCACTAATGGCAAAAATAAGAAATGGAGATTATATATTTACAATAGTGAATTCGTATCAAAAAGGTAAAGGGCGTTGATTGATAAAATAGTTCAGGTTATTTATCGGGCAGGGAGAGTTTCCCTGCCCAAAATTCAAAAGGAATATCAATGGATTTTATTGCCGAGCTTTTAATCATAGCCCCTCCCATACTGTTTGCCTTAACCATTCACGAATATGCTCATGGTTGGGTGGCTTATAGATTGGGCGATCCCACAGCCAAAGAAGCTGGCAGGTTAACCCTCAATCCCTTGGCTCACCTGGATCCCATTGGAACCATAATGTTATTTATAGTTAAGCTGGGATGGGCCAAACCTGTTCCGGTTAATCCCAATAATTTCAAAAATCCCAGAGAGGATATGATGTGGGTTTCCTTTGCAGGTCCAGCATCCAATTTCCTGGCCGCTTTTGGATTGGCTATTGTATTCAAGTTTGTAACCAGCAGTTTTCCCTATGGTATAAGTGGAGGTTCTTTTGTAGAAGTTCTTTTGCTTATGCTTCGTTGGGGCATCTTGATAAATATAATCCTGGGGGTTTTCAACTTGATCCCTATCCCACCCCTGGATGGATCTAAAATCCTAATGGGTTTTCTACCACCGGCAGCTGCCTATCAACTTGCTCAACTGGAGAGGTTCGGTCCATTTTTGTTGATCTTCATACTGATGATCTCCTATACTATGAATCTCAACATCTTCTGGGTTTTGATCAGGCCCTTTATAGCTCTTTTCAGCGCTATTCTGGGTATAAGATTCTTCTGATATGAAAAGTTCTTGCTCTTTTTCAAAAATTCCAGGAAGAGCCTTACTATTTTTAGCTTTTTGCATTCTTTTCTCTTTACAATGTTTTCCTGCCCGAAAATTAACCCCACCTGAAGAAATCAAGCCAGAAAAGGTCATGGAGGTTTTAAGATTAAATGAAAAAGACCTTAACTCCGTGGCATTATATCTGGAGTTTAAGTTCCAAGGCAAAGGGAAAAGATTCTCCACCGAAGCTGAGGTCTTCTATAAAAAGCCTGAAACTTTCAGCATATACTTTAAATCCAGCTCGCATCTTAATATCTTTAAATCTGTCATTGTAAACGACAGCGTTTTCTTTTACCTGCCGGAAAGAAATGAATATTACCTTGATTCCTATAATAACTTCTCCCAAACCCAAGGCTGGGAATGGGGAATAGAGCTTAAAGATTTTCTGAATCTGGTGATAGGGAAAAATGGACTGAGCCAGGAGAATTTGAAGTTTATTAAAAAAGAAAAGAACAAGCTGATTTATGTTTCAGAAGACGACCTCTGGGAAAAGAAATTCTGGGTGGATTACAGAAAAAACCATCTACTCAGAAGTGAGTGGAGAAACAAAAGCAATGGAGAGTTTTTAAGAATTGAGTTCAAAAGATATAAAGACGTTGAAGGTCGGGAACTTCCCAGATTTCTGGAGATTAAAATTCCCTCAGAAAGGGAAACCCTCAAGGTTACATTTAAGAAAAGAAAGATAAACTTCCCTTTAACCCAGAAAAGATTTGAGTTTGCATTTCCCCATAATGCTCACCGGGTTTGGCTTAAAGAAAAAGATTAAATATTTAGTGTAACTCTAAGTTAATCAGTAAAATCAGGTGAACCTAAAGGTTCACACTCCAGTGGGGATTTGCACTGGTAAGCAAAAGAAAAGATGTTGACATTGAGGGTCTATTATGTTAGACTGAATTCTAAAGTTAAAACCTGATATTTTATGTGGTACAAAAACATTGAGAAAAAGTTTAAATCCTATTTACTTGCGATCCTACGGCTATTTTTGAAAAGAGACAAGGGGAAAAAGGATGAGCTTGATCTTTCAAATGTCAAAAAAATTCTCGTTGTTAGACAGGATGATCGCATAGGCAATCTTATCTTAACCACCCCATTTCTCTCCGCTTTAAGGCAGCTCTGCCCCCGGGCCAGGGTCTCCTATCTGGTCAGCAGGAAATTTCAGGCATTGTTGTCTGGTTCGAAACTGGTGGATGAGGTTCTGGTTGCGGAGAAAAGAAGGTTCATCCGCAACCCTTTCAGGTTTTTATCATTTGTTTTAAAGTTGAGGAAAGAGAGATTTGATCTGGCCTTTGATCTGAGCGATGAGAATGAATTCTCTTTGAGCAATAGTTTTATTACCTACCTGAGCCAGGCCAGACACAGAGTTGGACATAAAAAGGAAAACAGCGATCTTTTTTTAAATATCCAGATTCCCAGACCTGAAAAACCCCGCCATGCCATAGATATGCACCTGGATCTATTGAGATTCTTAACAGGGGATTTCAAATTAGTTGATTTAAATTTAGGTGTTTCCCCAAAAAATAAAAGGATTATCAAGGAATACCTTGAATCAAAAGATGTCTCAGAGAATGATTTTCTGGCAGGGATCAACCTGGGAGCAAGAGAGAAAAAGAGATGGAAGCTTTCACATTTTGAGTCAGTAGCCCATTGGATAACCCGGGAACTAAATTTAAAGGTGATTTTTATCCACGGCCCTGAGGAAAAAAACCTGATAGAAAAGTTAGGAAAATCTGCCAATGATAGGTTCCTGTTTGCTGATATTTTCCCTTTGAATCTTTTATCCGCTTTGATTGAGAGATGTGATCTTATGATCTCTGGAGACAGCGGTATTATGCATCTCTCGGTGAGCGTGGGAACGCCCACATTGGCCATTTTTCTGGATTCTGATCCTGTGAAATATGGTCCCAGGGGAGAAAAGCATCAAACCATACTCCCGGAAAATGGTGAGGTATCTATCAAAAGCGTAAAGGGTAAAATCTTATATATGTTGAAAAACTCAGGTGAAAAGAAATTCTCGCAATTGGAACTGGATCTGGTTAAGGAGAAGTACAAATAAATGAAGCTCTATTTAAGACTTTTAAGCTTTTTAAAACCCCATTTCCGGTATCTTTTTCTGGCAATTTTCTTTATGGTTTTGTATGCGGGAATGAGTGGATTCTCCATTACCATGATTGTTCCCTTTACCCGGATAGTTCTGTATGAACAGAAAACACCTGCTGTAGAAAAGATAGTTGATGAGCCAACTGAGGCAGAGAAGGGCGAATCTGAAAGTCTATTTGTGATGATACCCGATAAGTTAAAGGGGAAATTCAACGGATGGTTTAAAACAGAGGATAAGATGGAAACCCTGAAAAGATTGTGTATCTTCATCCTCTTAGTTTTCCTTATAAAAAACGTTTTCTGGTATGTTCAGAGCTTTTTAATTGTAAGGGTGGAACAGGGGGTGATAATGGACATAAGAAACAAACTTTACTCTCATTACCATCTTTTGCCCCTGGAGTATTTTCACGGGACCAAAACAGGCACTCTTATCTCCAGGATAACCAATGACATAACCCTGGTGCGGGGAGCGGTAGCTAATGGTTTTACCCAGGCCCTGCGTCAGAGTTTTCTGGTGGTGGTATATCTGGTGGTGGTATTCTGGGCTTCATGGAAGCTGGCTTTGATCGCCTTTGCCATATTTCCTCCCAGCTTCTATCTGATCAGCAAATTAAGTCAAAGCTTAAGGAAGAAAAGCTCCATCACCCAGAGGAAAATGGCCAACCTCACATCGGTTTTGCAGGAGACCATCTCCGGAATAAGGGTGGTCAAGGCTTTTGGAATGGAGAAATTCGAGATAAAAAAGTTCGTGAATTATGCCCGGGATTATTTCAACACTATGGTGAAGTTGATTCGAATTGGCTCCTTAGGTCCTCCCTTGACTGAATTCTTAGGTGTTATTGTAGGAGTTTTGATCCTCTGGTTTGCAGGTAGAAGCATCCTTATGGGAGGTGGATTGACTGCAGACAGATTCCTCCTCTTCCTTCTGGCTATGTTCTCCCTGATGCAGCCGGTGAAGATGCTGACCAATGTTAATATCGAGATCCAGCAGGGTCTGGCAGCAGCTAAAAGGATTTTCGAGGTTTTAGATACTGAACCTAAAATCAAGTCACCTGTGTTTTCAATTAAGATCTCTTCGGATCTCCATAGTATCAGGTATAAAAATGTCTCTTTCAGTTATGATGGAGAAAAAGAGGTTTTGCATAATGTAAATTTAGAAGTGAAATCTGGAGAAATAATAGCGCTGGTGGGCCCTTCAGGAGCCGGTAAATCAACTCTGGTCGATCTTTTACCTCGATTTTATGATCCCACTAAAGGGGAAATTGAGATCCATGGAGTTGACATCAAGAAAATCGATTTGAAATCCTTAAGGGACCTTCTGGGCATAGTGACTCAGGAAACAATTCTTTTCAATGATTCGGTGCGGAACAATATCGCCTATGGTTATGATGGAGCATCCAAGGACACGGTGATAAAAGCAGCCTGGGCAGCCAATGCCCATGATTTCATTCAGGAGATGCCGCAAAAATACCAGACCGAGATTGGGGATCGGGGGGTCAAGCTTTCCGGTGGCCAGCGACAGAGATTAGCCATAGCCCGGGCCATTTTCAAAAATCCACCAATTCTAATTTTAGACGAAGCCACCTCAGCTCTGGATTCCGAATCAGAGCTACTGGTTCAGGAGGCCATCGACAGGCTAATGAAAAACCGAACCACCTTTGTGATAGCCCACAGGTTGTCCACCGTCCAACACGCAGACAAAATAGTAGTTATGGATGAAGGCAATATAGTTCAGATAG
>JBARPA010000419.1:0-3635 GCA_049642665.1 Candidatus Zixiibacteriota bacterium | reverse complement strand
AATTAATAGAGATTACGATTCGATCTTTCCTGAGGATGAGCCTCTTTTAAAAAAGGCGTTGAATCAAAAAAGGACCTTCAGCGGGGTGGAGCGGGAATTCAGAACCTTTTCGGGTAAGGAAAAATATCTTATTATCAGCACCTCCACCATATCAGATGAAAAGGGAAGATTAAGCGGTTCGGTTGCGGTAATTCACGATATCACCGAGCTAAAAAAATTCGAGGAGGAAGCTAAAAGAACAGAAAGGCTCACTGCCTTGGGAACGCTGGCTGCGGGAGTGGCGCACGAGGTAAGAAACCCGCTTAACGCCATAGCCATTACTGCTCAGAGATTGAGAAACGAGTTTGTTCCCAGGATGGATGTGGAGGAGTATAAATCATTCACCCAGACCATACTCTCTGAGATCTCAAGAATGGATCAGATAATCAACCAGTTCCTGAGCTTGGCTAAGGCTCAGAAGCTGAATCTGGTTGAAACGGATCTAAACATTTTCTTAAATGACATTATAAATTTAGTTGAGATAGAGGCAAAAGACAAAGGGATCAGGATAGAGAAAAAAATAGGAAAACTTCCCCATATTAAGATGGATAGGGATGAGATGAAGAAGGCAATCTTAAATATTTTAAGAAACGGAGTTGAGGCCACCCCTTCGGATGGTAAAATCTGGATAGAAGCAAGGGAGGAGAAAAGCGAAAATGAGGTTCAGATAAAAGTCAGAGATTCAGGTCCTGGAATACCAAAAGAGAACATTTCCAAAATCTTTCAGCCATATTTTACCACCAAGCAAAAAGGATCGGGATTGGGATTGGCAATAGCTTATCGTATCGTTTCAGACCATAGAGGAAAAATAGAGATCCAATCGCAGGAGGGAAAAGGAACAACCTTTATTATAAGATTAACTTTAAATAGGTAGCACAGGTTGTCTCAACCTGTGCCATATACAGCTTGGGACAAGCTGTGATACCATAATTGTTCTTTGGAATGAAAAAATGTAGGGGCGAGGCTCTGTCCTCGCCCAAAATGAAAATTGCGTAGGGGCGGAGCTTGTTGAGCTTAGCGAAATCCCGATTTATCGGGGTCTCCGCCCAGAACGAAGCATTAAAAAGGGGTTTAAATGGCAAGACTTAAATTTGTAGGAAGAAAAAAAGAAATTAAAAAATTTGGGAAATTCATCCACAGCGAAGCCAAACGGGTACTTTTAGTAATTGGAAAACAGGGCATAGGTAAAACGAGACTTTTAGAACAGTTGGAACTTGAATGCTACAATCTCACTGACATTGAACCTTTAGTTTACTCATATCAAATCAAGGGAACAGATCCACCGGAACAATATTTATATCAGATAATGGATGAGATATGGATGAAGAAGAGTGTATTTTCAAGGATTATTGATCAATATGGAGAAATAATAAAAAGATCAATAGGAAGGATACCGGGTCTAGGTGCGATATTAAGAAATATAACCGAGAGTGTATTTAGAGATCCCAGGCGTCCGGTTACTGATAGATTCAAGATTTTTCTCCAGGAAATTGTTGAAGGCTTTAAGAAAAAGAATCAAAGGTTTGTGCTTTTTATCGATCCTCTTGATGAGTTGAGCAGTGCGACTCATAAAGATGCCTGGAAGGCAATCACCCAAAACCTGCCTTATCAGATCAAGATAATCATTGCTCAGAGGGAGAGGGATGTTTTAGTTAATGGTATAGGACTGATTAATCACGAAGACATAGAATGCTGGACTCTTGGTTGCTTGTCTGACAAAGTTACAAAGGATCTGGTAAAGGCTGAGCTTGCTTATGCAAAGCCCTCACATAAATTTATAGATGAATTTACCAATAGATACAAAGGGGATCCACTATTAATCGATGGGGCTATAAAACTTTTGAAGAAGAGTAAGGATTTCACATCACAAGCCCTAAAAAAGCTTCCTATACCCAGGTTGACTAAGTTATTGTATGAAAAACTCGAAGATGAGGAAAGGAATCTGATCAATCATCTATCAATTTTGGTAATTCCTGTTACCATGGCGTTCTTACGGGATTTTACAAAAATTGTGGAAGGTAGACTGGATGGTTTACTTAGGAGATACAACGTCAAGGATGTGATAAAAGAAGAGGAAAATGGAAAAAGGACTTATCAGATTTATCATCATACATTAAGGGATTTTGTACTGACAGAAATGGAGAAAACAGATGTTGATATTACAACTCTTCACAGAAAAGCATCAAAGGCTTTCTTCAAGATTCTGGAGGAAGATGAAAGAAATTCGGATGCTCTAAAGTATTCGACAGCTCATTTGCTGTGGGGAGGAGAAAAAGAAATATATGTAGAGAAAGTTAAGGAATGGATAAGAAAAAAATATAGATATGGTTTGATCTCAATTGTTTTTGAGGAATCAACAAATTGTATTGAAATCTGTGACCAACTCAAGCTAGATCCTAATTATAAAGCATCTTTCTTGAATAGGATTGGTTTAGTTTATCAGGATAAAGGCAATTTACAGGATGCACTATCCAGCTATATGGAGGCTTTAAATATTTACAAAAAATCGCAAAATGAAGAAGCCCAAACTAAGCCTTTAGGTAACATTGGCCTGGTCTATTGGAGTAAGGGTGATTTGAAAAGTGCTTTGGATTATCATATGCAGGCGTTAGAGATTGACAGAAAGGTAGGGAATATAGGTGGTGAAGCAGACGATCTGGGCAATATTGGAATAATTTATCACGAAGAAGGTAATCTCAAGGAAGCGCTGACATATCATGAACAAGCCTTGAAAATTGACCAAAGGTTGAAAAATGATGTGGGCGAAGCAAATGATTTAGGCAATATTGGTTTGATCTACAGTGATATGGGCGATTGTGATAAGTCGTTGAGCTATCTAAAAGAGGCATTGGAGATAGACAGAAAAATCGGTAGGGTAAGTGGAATAGCAAATGACCTTTTCAATATCGCCGCAGTTTATGAGGATAAAAAAGAGTTCAAGAGTTCTTTGAGGTATTTTCAAAAATCTCTTTCATATTACGAGAAGGTTGGTCTTGAACAAGATATAAAAGAATCAAGTGATGCTATTGAGAGGATTAAAAAGAAAATTAAAGAGGAATAAACGTTGGGGCGAGGCTCTGCCCTCACCCACAGAAAAAAACCGCGTAGGGGCGGAGCTTGTCTCCGCCCAATTCGCTTAGATGGTTTGGAGGAAAATATGGCTCTTTATCGAATACTAATTGTAGATGATGAAAAATCTCAAAGGGATGCATTAGCCGGTTTTTTGGAAAAACAAAGTTATTCAGTGGATACCGCTGAGTCCGGTAAAATAGCTCTGGAGCTGGTTGATCAAAAACATTTTGAGCTGGCTCTGGTCGATCTGAAAATGCCGGAGATGGATGGAATTGAACTTCTGGAAAAACTAAAAAAGCAAAATCCGGATATACAAGTCATAATGATGACTGCCTTCAAAACGGTGGAGACTGCAGTTGAGGCTATGCAAAAGGGTGCGTATCATTATATATCCAAACCAATTAACTTAGATGAGTTAAAGTTGGATATAAAGAAGGCTTTGAACAACCAGAGGATTATTATTGAAAATAGATACTTGAAAGAGGAACTGGAACAACAATATAAGGATTTAAAAATAATCGGTG
>JBARPA010000418.1:0-2546 GCA_049642665.1 Candidatus Zixiibacteriota bacterium | reverse complement strand
TCTATGACCGTAATCCTTGTGCCTCCACACACATAAATCCTATTGTTATGAGGATTGTACGTTCCGGCTTGAGGATAGACCACACCCCCATAATTGTCGGGTAGCCAGATTGTGGTTTCCACATAATCGCTAACCGAATAAGCAGGTGGTGGTAAAATTAAAAGAATGATAAAAATAATTGTAATGCCGAATATTCTCTTATACATAAAAACCTCCATAGATGTAAAGCACACTTAATATAGCTTTGTAAGTTAACTTAAAATCTCATTTTTGTCAACTGAAATATTTTAATCTTGTTGTAACTTTCCCTCCTCAGATTAATAGAATACGAATTCTCAGGTTAGCTTCGTGGGTAAAAAGCTTTACCCTGGGATTTCAAGTTTATGTTTTAACCGGTAGATGTTATTAAACAGATCAATCTAATCATGATAAAAACCATCTTCAGGCGGAACTTTTACTTCAACAAAACTATAAGAGACACAAAAGGATCATGTTATCCCCTTAATATAACTCTAATGGTTTCTTATGCTTAAAATAAGGTTTAGTGTTTATATAATATAAGATCAAATTAAATAGATCAAAAAAATCTTTCCGTAATTCTTTTAAGTCATTTTAGTTTTTTTCCTGATTTGACTTACCTTTTTCAATTTAAGTGATGTACAGTGTGACCCTGATATTTCAAATAATGTTAGGGTGGAGATGTGTCCTGAGATTTATGTTTACGGTCTTTAATTGGATAAGTTGATAATTCCTACATATGCTTCTAACCATGAATCCTTAACCTGCACGTATATTCCATTATTAAGGACAGGACTTTCTGTCGCCGGTGTTGGAATTGACACCTCAGTAACTCGAAGTTGGCTTTTTATGGATGTGACTACTTACAGGACTGGAGAGGGTGAAATGATTTTCCATGCAGGAATCGCCTTAGATGAATCTCCCTTATTCCCTCCTGCTTCTGTTGAGATGACACGACTTAAATTTGTTATTCTGGACCCAGGTTCTGTCAACGTAGATGATACCGTAACACTAACAGGTGACTTTTTGAGTTTTTGTGGTACTGATTATATCTTGTCTCTCTCACAATTCACCAAACCAGAATTTGTCCTTAGTACGTCTGAACATCTAACCTGTGATATTAATTCAGACGGAGTTGTGGAAATAAGTGATGTTGTTTATCTGATAAATTACCTGTTCAGAAACGTTTTCCCGCCAGTTTTTCTCCTCGTTCCTGATGTAAATACAGATTGTCAAACCACCATAGCTGATGCAGTTTATCCGATAAATTATCTATTTCAGAGCGGGTCAATGCCTCGACCCGGCAGCTTTTCTATGTTGTGGTTAAAAACCATAGGCTATTAAATAGGACAAATAAATCCTTGACAAAAGCGTTCTAATTTGTTAAGCTTAAAGAGTTAATCATATGACTGAAGCTGTCGATAAATTATTAAAAATCAATAAAAAAAGTAAATTCCCTTCAATGGATCAGGATTTAAGAAAAGTTGCCCGGGATGAGAATATCTCATTGGAGCTTCTTAAAGAGGAGATAGATAAGGGCAGGATAGTCATTCTGAAAAACAAAGCCCATCCTCACATAAAACCGATAGCCGTGGGAAAAGGGCTCCGCACTAAGATAAATGCCAATCTGGGAACCTCACCCGATTTTGTGGATTTTAAAATGGAGTTGAAAAAACTTGAGGTAGCCATAAAACATGGAGCAGATGCGGTTATGGACCTCTCCACCGGCGGGGAGATCAGGGAATTGAGGCTTCAGATGCTGGAGAAAACAACCATCCCTTTGGGAACTGTTCCCATCTATGAAGCTGTTTGCAATCTGGTAAAAAAGGGGAAATCCCTGGAGGAGATGAGCTCAGATGAGATTTTAAATGTGATTCAAGACCATATTGAAACCGGGGTGGATTTCATAACCGTCCACTGCGGCTTGACCTTAAGAGCTCTGCCCATAATAGAAGGGGAAAAAAGATTAACCGGAATCGTAAGCAGGGGCGGTTCCTTTTTGTACCGCTGGATGAAACACAATAAAAAGGAAAATCCATTGTATGAGCATTATGATAGACTTTTGGACATGGCTAAAGAGTATAATGTGACTCTAAGCCTGGGAGATGGCTTAAGACCCGGCTCTGTATCGGATTCCACTGATAGAACCCAGGTGGAGGAGCTTCTGGTATTGGGCGAGCTGGTTCATAGGGCAAGAGAAAAGGGCGTTCAGGCCATGGTGGAAGGGCCAGGCCACATTCCCATCCATGAGGTGGAGGCAAATGTTTTACTGGAGAAAAAACTTTGCCATGAGGCACCCTTTTATGTTTTGGGTCCTTTGGTCATAGATTGTGCTCCGGGATATGATCATATAGTCTCAGCCATTGGAGGAGCAGTAGCCGGGGCAGCGGGCGCGGATTTCCTCTGTTATGTGACCCCTTCTGAGCATCTGACCCTACCTGATCTCCAGGATGTCAGGGATGGGGTAATTGCCTCCAGAATAGCAGCTCATGCTGCTGATTTAGCCAAAGGCGTGTACCAAGCGGAAA
>JBARPA010000417.1:0-4371 GCA_049642665.1 Candidatus Zixiibacteriota bacterium | reverse complement strand
GGTAAAGGTAGGAAAGGGTACACTCAAGATTGGGGGTATACTTCAAGCTGGATTTACCTTCAATATGGAGGATGAGGATGTTAATCATTTTTCCAATTCCTTCACTTTAAACCGGGCCCGCTTCCTTTTCTGGGGAACGATTGTTCCAGACAAGGTGAAGTACTTCGTCCAGTTAGACACTAAACTACAACCTTGCTTTTTGGATTACAAGGCTCAATTCTTCTACATTGAGAAAACTGAAATAGCATTTGGCAGATTCCTGCCCAATTTCACCATTTATATGCCCTATTCCACTGCTGCCTTAGAGATGATCAATTATCCATTGACTACCCAGAGATATGCCATGTGGAGGCAGATAGGTATCCAGAGCACAACCAAAACCGAGTACGTGGATTTCAATGTGGGTATATTCAACGGATACCCTGCTAACAATCCGGGTTTCACAGACGACAATGATGCCAAGGATTTTCTGGGAAGGGTGGAATTCAAACCTCCAATTGAAAATGCCAACTTGACTTTCGGAGGTTTTGCCTGGATCGGTAGCGCGTTGCCTAAATTCGGAACACTGGTGGTGGGTAACCCGGACGAGAAGACCCTGGAGATGAATCGTTTTGGAGGCTTCGCCAAATTGGATTATACGGCTAACAAGGTTAAGGTCAAGTTCAGAGGGGAATTCTTGATGGCCTCCACTGAGGAACTCTGTTATGCTCATGTGGACAGTGTGTGCAGCGTTGATGGCCAGGCCTTTTTTGTGCACCTGGGTATCCAGCCTAGTCCCAAGGTGGAATTTCTGGTCCGTTATGATTCCCACGATCCTGACAAGGATATGAGTTTTGAGCAATATGATTTCAGTACCACGAAACTTAACAAAGTAGTTAACGGTGATGGCGGTTTTCTGGATGATGACGAGGAAACCTGGCTGACAATCGGGTTAAATTACTACCTGGAAGGCATTAACTCCATGTTCTACTTAAACTTCATCCACAAGATGGAGCCGGGTCAGAAGAACGTATGGGATGAGGAAGAATCCAAGTATGTAGCAGAGGATAGAGAGTTTGACAACGACCAGATAGTGGCGCAGGTCCAAATTGTATTTTAAAAAGGAGAATAGCTTATGGTGGATAAAAAGAAGCTGATTTTAGGTATTATCCTTTTCGGGTCCATATGGGGAGGCATGGAAGCTTTGGGGATAAGCATTATGAGATCCTTTGATTTCTCCTTGAAGTCTCCCTTTCTGGCAGCTACCGGGATATTGGTCCTGGGAGCGGCAAGGATGATAATACCTCGCCGGGGCAGCACCCTGCTTATGGGACTTATAGCTGCCGGGTTTAAGTTTTTAACCCTTCCCCAGATACTCTTCTGCCAGGTGCTGGCAGTAGCCGTTCAGGGAGCTGTTCTGGATCTGGCCTTCTCTTATGCCGAGAAAAGAGATGTCTCTAAATGGCTCTCCTTAGGGACGGTGGGCGTTGTTGCCATGTATCTCAACTATGCCCTGTTTTCCCTTCTGGAAACCTATGTGGTTTTAAATCCCTTCTGGGTGGAAAAAGGTTTTTCCGGGATCCTGAACTATACTTTCCTGGAAGGTAGTTTGGCTGCAGCCCTCTGTTTCATCTTTATCAATTTAGGTTTCGGTTTAGGCAGAACTTTAGCTCCTTCATTCGACCAGTGGCAAACTGTGAAAGCAAAAGCTTACAGCGTTGGTTCAGTTTTGGCTGCATCCGGATTTTGGGTTTTAGGTTTTGTGCTGTACAGATGAACTGTAAAATGAGAAGAGGGGTATGGTTTTAAAAAACCATACCCCTTTTTCAGAATGGGGAGAATCAGATGGAAAAGCTGCCTAAAAAGGTACTGCTTAAAGTCAATGGCAAAGAGATATCTTTGAATCCTTTTGCCAATAGCATCATGGGAAATGTCATCTGGAGCATGGTCTCTTCTCTGAAATTAGAGGAAGAACCAAAAGATATTCAGATCAAAATCTCCTAAGCTTCGTAAGTAGATATTAGATAAAGTTTGAAAGAGATCCTATGCACATCCTCTTAGTTGTGGGCAGGAAGAAAAGGGGGAAAACCTCTCTGGTGGAGAGGCTGGTTCCGGAGTTTAAGAGGAGAGGCTATAAGGTGGGCAGCATAAAATATACCACACTGGATCATCAGTTTGATACTCCGGGTAAGGATTCCTTCAGGCACGCTCAGGCTGGAGCTGAAACAACTCTGATATTGTCACCTAAAGGTATTGCCCTTTTTTCTTCGGATTTGCGAAAAAAATCCCCTGACGAACTTTTCCAGCTCTTTTTCAAAGGTTATGATTTAATCATCGGGGAGGGTTTTAAAAACTCACCTTATCCCAAGGTTGAAGTTTTAGACTCATCCAAAGATGTGGAGCCTTTGTGCAGTGAGAACGAAAATTTAATTGCCTTAATCTGCGATAAAACCATAGATTTTTATGCCCCTGTTTTTTCTCTGGATCAAATTAAACCCTTAGTTGATTTTCTGGAGAAGGAAATTGGAGTGACAAGAAGGGAGTAACCATGGATCGGTCTCTATTAAGAAAGGCTATAATCTGGTTGGGGATTTATATTCTTTTCTTTTCTTTTGGAATAGGGGCATATGCGGATGATTCAGCTACAACTGATACTCTCCGGGTCTATTCTCTGGGCGAGATAGTGGTGACGGCCCGGAGAACCCCTGCCACCTTGATCAGCGCACTGAGGGAGGTGGACTCAAGGAGAATGATAAAGGAAGGGGTTATGAACATTGCCCAGGCCGTGGAGTTAACCCCGGGCGCCTATGTGAGTATTGGGTCGAGAAATGAGATGATGATTCAACTGCGGGGAATAGAGCAAAAGCAGATCGCAGTGATGCTGGATGGGGTCCCCATCTATGTCCCCTATGATGGCCTGGTGGATTTAGGGCAGATTCCCATCGGCGCGGTGAAAAAGATAACTGTAAATGAGGGGAACGCATCGGTTTTGTATGGAGCCAATTCCCTGGGCGGCTCCATAAACATCCTTACCTCAATGCCGGTCAGAAGGAATTCAAAAATCAGACTCTTCGGTGGAAGCGGAAAAGCGTTTGCGTATTCTTTTCAACAGAGCCTTTCTCTGGATAAGTTGGGAGTTCTCTTAAGCGTCGGACAGCAAAAACAGGATTACTATCCCTTGTCCGATGATTTCACATCAAATGAAGTTGAAGATGGAGAGAAAAGAGAGAACAGTTACTATATAAAAAGAGATTTCTTTGGGAAAATAAGCTTCAGGCCAAATGTCGACCATCATACTAACCTTTCCTTCTCGTTTTTAGACAATGAGAAGGGGGTTCCACCGGACATCTTTGCCCCCAGACCCCGCTTTTGGAAATTTCCAGTATGGCGTAAATGGGTTTTAAACTTCAGCTCCAGCCAGAGAATCAGCGAGAAGGTTCTGGGAAAGTTGGTATTTTTCTATGATAAATATGATAATGTTCTGGATTCCTATGATGATGGCACCTATTCCACCCAGACCCGAGGATATGCTTTTCATTCGGTGTATGATGATTACTCGGCGGGTACCAATATCTTTTTAACCCATACGTTATCCCGGATGAGCGAACTGACTATCGGTATAAATTATAAAAGGGATGTTCACAAGGAACTGGATGACTATGAAGCTCCCTGGGAGGAGTACAAGATGGATACTTATACTTTCGGAGCAGAATATGAACACACTCTTGTGAATCGGATTGCATTTTCCGGGGGTTTGAGCTTTAACATTGAACATCCGGTATATGCTTATGAACAACCTATAAGAAGTGATATAGAAATATTAAATGGACGGTTGGGTGTTTTCTATGAGATTTCAGATGATTTTGAGGTGTTTGGTTCCTTTTCCCATAAAACCAGGTTCCCTACTCTAAAAGAGCTTTATTCCGGATACTCGGGTCGCAACATTCCCAATCCCAACCTGAAAGAGGAATCTGCCTATAATTTTGAGGTGGGATCAAAATTTCCCCTCTCCTCCGGGAATAACATGGAATTGGTTCTATTCGAAAGCGAAATAAATAACCTGATAGTGCAACAGATAGTTATGGAGGAGGGCGAAGAGAAAGATCAAATGGATAATATCGGAGACGCTCGTAACTTTGGAGCAGAACTTTCCATTAGCTTAAGGTCTTTTGAAAATACACTTATATCGGGGAGCTACACTTTTCTAAAGGCTAAAAACCTCTCAGATAACAGGGTCAGCGACAAACTGGAATTTCGTCCCGAACACAGGGCAAGGTTGCAGGTGGAGTATAATTTCGAGTTTGGCTTAGCCCTTAGTTTAATTGGTAATTACGTTGGACAAAGAAGCTATCTTGACGATGAGGGCCAGGATTACGGTATGCCAGATTATAC
>JBARPA010000416.1:0-5013 GCA_049642665.1 Candidatus Zixiibacteriota bacterium | reverse complement strand
CTTCGGCACAACGATTGCATAAGAGGAACTGTGAGTGAAAAGAAAAGGAGATAATAATGAAGTTAAGCAATTTTCTTAGATGCCTTAGATGCCGAAAGGGAATCACACTTCTTGAGGTGATGGTGTCCATGATAATACTGGCTTTTGGGATTTTAGGGTTGGCCCCCATTATCGTGATATCCATGTTTGGTAACTCCTACTCCAATGAGGTCACCACAGCCAATGCCATTGCCCAGGAGAAGGTTGAACAATTGAAGGATGTGGATAGTTTCAACCCGATACCCTGGTCCGAGGTGGTATCCGGAGTTAATAATAAATACACCCGAACTACCACGATTGATGACAGCACCTCGGATGCATCTATACCCCCCAGGGTATACAGGATAACGGTGAACGTAAACTGGACCGATCAAAAGGGTTTTATCAGAACTATGAATTATTATACTTATAAGGCAAAAACATAAAGAGGATTAAAATGAAAAACAGAATTTTAAAAGAGCAAAAGGGAATAAGTTTAGTAGAAGTGTTGATAGCAGCGGTGTTGACCTTAGTAATCGGTGCAGCTGCTCTGGGATTCTATATAACTCAGCATAATAGCTGGCTGGCCCAGGAGGACGTGTCCGATATGCAACAAAACATCAGGGTGGCTTTGGATGAGATCAGCAAAAACATCAGAAAAGCCGGGTATGGGGTGCCTGCCGGCCATCCCTCAATTTTAGTCTATTCGGACAGCTTGGTCATATTCTTTCAAGATTCAACACAGGTGGATACAGTGAAATATTACGTATCCTGGGCGGATACGCTTCATCCGTGTCTTTTAAGAAAAGTTAATTCCAATTATGCCTGGGCCTATGCCGAGGACATTGAATTAATTCAGTTCACTCAGGCAGATAAACTGATAACCATAACCATCCAGGCCCGGGAGTCAAGAAGAGATCCCGAGTACACGGGTGACGGATATCGTCGGAGAACAATAACCTCCAAGGCACTGGTTAGAAATAGAATCTAAAGGGAGAAGGAGAAAAAGATATGTTTAGAATATTAAAATCAGAGAACGGTTCAGCCCTGCTTTTAGCCCTTCTGGTAATGGTGATGTTGACCTTTATTTACATTGGCTCAATAACCACTACGGTCACGGATATGGATATAAGTGAAAACCAGAAGGAAAAGACCTCAGCATTCTACATTGCAGAAGGAGGGCTGGAATGGGGGATGAGAGCGTTGAAGGATAACGCTGATATGGTGAATAACGATTCTCTTATGGCCGTTATCAATGGCAATTCTGAACTGGGCAATGGTAATTTTCAGGTAAACGTAAGCGGATCTATTCCCTACAAGACTTTGACCTCGGGAGGAGAGTCCCAGGAGGGCAAGGGAACCGTTCAGGTAATGGTCAAACGAAGAAGAAATCCACTAAATATCTGGGACAACATTATATTTGCAGGAAGCGGTCAGGCTGGCAACGCTATTTCTGGAAATGTGTCTTTGCACGGATCTGTTCACATCCTGGGTGAAGGTGAGCCTTTCACCGATGGGAATGGTGACGGTGTATGGGACGATGCGGATCAGTATGTCGATGGCAACGGCAACGGTGTCTGGGATCCGGGGGAGCTCTTAACCGTTGACGGCGATGGGGACGGAGTATGGGATCCGGCTGAACCGTACCAGGACAGCAATGGAAACGGAGTGTACGATGGAGCCCTTACCGTATGGGACCTGGCTTTCGATGTAATAGGAGAAGCCGGCATGTATAATAATTATGAGGGCATCAACGCCACCTTAGCCTCAAGGCTTCCATCCATAGACACCACCACCTTTAATGGAGAGGTGGTTAGTACTCTGGATTCAGAACTAAGGGTTAAGCATGGAAAGGTGGCCCTTTCCGGAACAGCCCATATAGGCTTCCCCGACGAGTCCGGAGGCTCTCCATCGATCAAGGAGACTGTGGATGGATGCTATGTCACTGATGGTTGGGGAGGAAATCAGGGCACAGCCAGCGTTTACTCTGATAATGGGACAACAGAGGAATATGATCTGGGCGACGAGATGTCTTTTCCTATCCTTGACGTACCATATACCGATCCTAATACCGGTACTGAATATAGCACCTATCAGGACTATTTAAGCAACAACGCCTTGGTGATTTCGGGAAATTTGCTACTAAAACCCGGTGTGTCGGTGGCAGAGCAATCAAATATTCACGGAAGTATCTCCATGGATGCCAGCGGGAACCTGGATATCGATGGAATAGTCTATGTTAACGGAAATATTCTTATCGAAGCCGGAACGGGAACAAAAATCCACACTCCAATTATCTATGATGGAAAAGGAACGTTAGTCTCGCAGGGGAAAACAGATATCAGCACTCATGTTCTTTCCAAAGGGCAGTTTTGTACTGATGATGTTATTGGGTTTATCTCAGCAACTGATATAAATATAGGGTGTGGCTCTGGAGACGCTCAACTTAATATAACGGGTGCTTTTTACGCCCAGCACAAAATCACCAACGAAAAGCAGAACCAACTGGCCGGGGCCATGGTCTCGAATTATTTCCAGATCGATAACGTGCCCGACCTTTTCCATACCCCGGCAATTGTAGAGAACCTGCCCCCCGGAATGCCTGGTGGAGTTACCATTAATATTTACACTTACCGGGTAGTTCCTGGAACCTGGAGAGAACTATAAAACGAGGTGATTAAAATGCGAAAGATCACAGGTTTTAAAGGATTTACAATGATAGAGTTAATGATAGTAGCAGTGGCCATCGGGATATTCTCCGCTATAGCTATCCCCCGATTTGGAAAAGTAATGACCAAACTTAAGTTGAAGTCTGCGGCCCGGGATGTCACCTCAACTTTAAGGCTGGCTCGTTCTAACTCCGTTTCGCAGAAAAGGCCTTTTGGAGTCTATTTTGATGTACAAAATGGGCAGTACATTCTTTTTGAAGATAAGGTCAACCTGAGCTCCTATACTTATGAGGTGGGAGATTCAGCGATACAGACAGCCAATCTCCCGGAAAATGTCGATTTCGGGTACGCCAGCTTCAATAACAGCACGGTGATTTTCCGACCCAATGGATCCGCCTCCAGCAGCGGAATGGTGGATGTGTGGTCTTATGATGTCTACGATTACCTCTGGGTGGACGTTCTGGCCTCAACCGGGAGGGTGAAATTGGTCAAACAATCATATGAGGCTTATTATTAAAATAATTGGATTTTAGCTTTTTTTCCGCTTTATAAAATTTTTTCATAATATTCTTAATATTTGCTAAAAAAAGTCGATAAGTCAAATAGTGATTTTAAAACTAATGAAACTTATGAGAAACAGACCCTAATAAAAATCAGAAAGGCTAAAATCTTATGATCTTTGGTAAGAAGCCAAAAACGATAACCGGGCTCGATCTGGGGGCTAGTTCTATCAAGTTGGTGAAGCTGGAAGATAAAGGCGGTTCCTACAGCCTGGAAGCTGTGGGGATAAAGGAGATATCCACGGATTTGATGGTGGATGACGAAATCAAGGATAAGGACACCTTGATTTTTCATATACAAAGCCTGATAGATCAGGTGGATCCTAAAGCCAGGGATGTGGCCATATCCATTGCCGGTCACGGGGTGATCACCGACCGGATCACCATGGACCAAAAAAGCGGTGACGAGGCGGAGCAGGCCATTCTTTTTGAGGCAGAGCAAAGAAGCCCCTTTGACGTGGAGGATGTTACGGTGGACTACCATATCATCTCCACCAACCCGGAAACCCATAAGATGGATGTCCTTTTGGTGGCAGCCCGGAATGAATTTTTGAAAAAATATCTGGATATATTGTTGGATGCTGGACTGAATCCAATTATTGTAGACACTGATGCTTTTGCCATTCTCAATTCCTATGAGATGAACTATGAAATCGATCCCCAGAAGGTAATAGCGCTTTTAAATTTAGGTTTTGATACCACAAACGTGATTTTTGTAAAGGATGGGATATACCATTCCACCCGGGATATCTCCCATGGCGTTCGCTCCATCTATGAAGTTATAATGAAGGAGTTTCGCTTAAACACTGAACTGGCTTTGAAAACGCTCAAAGGGGAGATGGAATCAAGTATTGACCAGGATATGTTGAAAGCCACGGTGGCCACCTCAGCTGAGGATTTAATTTCCGGCCTGGAGATCGCTTTTTCCTATTTCAAGGCCTCTGCTGGGATCACGGACATCGACTGGATGGTTCTTACCGGTGGAGGAGCTTTGGTTCCTTTTCTGCCTGAATACCTGCAGAACAAGTTGAGTATTCCCATGGAGGTTGGTAATCCCCTGCGTAATATCGAATACGATACCGAACTTTTTCAGGAAATAGAACCTGAAAAGATAGCACCTCTTTTAGCTGTGGCCGTAGGCTTAGCGGCAAGAAAGGTTAAATAAAATGATAGAAATTAATCTACTCCCTAAAGAGCTACGCAAAACAGGGAAGGGATTCGTTTTAAGCAAAAACAACCTCTACCTTTTAGGGGGGGGAACAGTTGTTATAATCCTTATGATACTGGTTACGACCTTTCAAACTCTTAAACTTAAAAGCCTGGATAGAAAAATAATGGAAGCCCAGAGGAAAAAAGAGCAGCTAAGGGAAAACATTCAAATGGTGGATGCCATCAACGATCTTAAGAATAATATAATAAGGAGAATGTCTGGTATTCAGAACCTGGATAAAAACCGCTCCACCTGGATCAAAGTGTTTCAGGATCTGAGTGATAGAGTTCCCGAGTATGTCTGGCTATCCTCCTTTAAGGAGACTCCCAAACAGCAGCCCCAGGCGACACCAACCCCTGTAGCTGGATCAGAGGCATCCCAGGATACAGTGAAAAAGGTTACTCAAGAGCAAGCCTTTATTTCAGATATGACCATTGATGGATACAGTTTATCCATTAATAACCTGGCTATATTTATGATAAATTTGATGAGGTCCAATTATTTTAAGAACATAGAATTGAATTTTGTAAAAGCTGAAGCCGTAGAGGATCAGAAG
>JBARPA010000415.1:0-2172 GCA_049642665.1 Candidatus Zixiibacteriota bacterium | reverse complement strand
GCCGTTAATCCATAAGGAAATTGAGGGAGGAAAATATGTGGAGGAGAATCTGCTCAAAGCTATGGGGATTAGATCAAGACTGATTCTGCCTTTATCCCGATATGGCGCACTTACATTGGGAAGCTTGAAAACAGCACATTATCAGCATAAAGACGCAAAATGGATGAATTTAATAGAGTCTGTTCTTACCAATACCCTGATTGACCTTGAGATGAGAGATATGATAAGAAAGAAAGATAACCTGCTTATGAAACTGAAAGAGATAAGCGATGAAACCCTGGTGGAAAAAGAGAACGAAAAAATCCTTTCAAATATAGCCAGTAATATAACCAAACAACTGCCCACTTCTTTCTGCCGGATATCATTATTAGAAAAAGATAAGAACAATTTGAATACACTTGCCCTGGAGAAGATCAGGGATCAGGGAATTAAACTCAAAGAGGAAAATACCCACTCCCTTTCGCTTTTGCCCTGGCACAGAATGGTTCTGGAAACGGGAAAGACTATGCTGGTTAACCAGGAGGATCCGGAAAGCCTGATGCCGGATGAGGAATGCGAGGAGATAATGTCCAAAGATTTAAGATCCGGAATACTGGTACCCATAATTAAAGATCAGAACCCGGTTGGCGTCCTCTCCGTAGGGGAGATGAGATCCTGGAACAGACGCCCCTTCAGGCAGGAGGAGGTGGCTTTCGTTAAAAGTCTGGCCAATCAGATCCCCTCACTTTTGGAAAGAGATTTCAAAACCTCAACTGGGGATTCTAATATCGAATCAGAACAAGGAGAAAGACTAACTCAGCTGGGCTTTGAGATAAATTCCTCTTTGTCCACCATATTGGGATCGGTGGAGCTTATAAAGAGTAAAAAGAAGAATCTGGATGAGGAAACCTCGAAATATCTGGATATAATCGAAAAGGGTGGACAGAGAATTCAGAAAAGCTTTAAAGGTTATTCAAAACCTCAGCAATCAGAGGTTTCAAAAGTCAAAAAGAATTTAGAAAATCAGAAAGTGACCGCATAGATATTCATATAGTTATTGTTAAGGAATTGTAGAACCTTCTTTCTCTCCATCCTGGCATGTCTTAGGATTGCCATAGCAATATAAACAGCCATGATAACAGGAGAACCACTCTCCAATGTCTGTAGATCTGGTGCAGTGGCAGGTAGGTCTTTGCGAGGGATCTTTGGCTAAGGAACAGGGCTCCTTTTGGGGATGAAGCTCACTTAAAATCCTGCCGTCTATGCATCCGGTTGTGGTTAGATCAGGGAAAACACAGGTGGAAAGATTTATATCGAAATTCCTTGCCATAGGCATCATCTTATTCCGGATAAAGCTTTTGATCTCGGAGATGGGATGATCCACTATCTTAAAATTGTATTGTTTTAATCTTTTAATCACCTTGGGATAAAATGTAACATAGGATATGATGATCCTTTTTATTCCCACAGCGGAAATGGCTCTTAAGATATCAATGAAAAGGCCAATTTCAATGTTAGTCAGATGAGTTTTCTCTTGATAGTACAGGTCAATTAATGGATCATATCTAATTGCTATCCTCTGAGGTGATCCCACAAAGTCTGCAACTTGATTAAGCTGAGGCAAAACTTTATCGATTGTTGGTGCTTTGGGCTCCAAAGGAGTACCACCAAGACCAGTTATAGTTAAAAGGACATATATCTGGTCTATTTTATTAAGTGATTTCCGTAAGTTTTTGTGTTCAAAGAGGTTTTTTGGATCTTTTGTCCAGATAACCAAGGTATGAATGTTAGCTTCACCAACTTCTTTCAGCTTCTGGAGCATAAAGTCTGGGTAGAAGGTCAAAAGGTCGACCCTGCGGCTGGCAGAGATAACTTTTTTAAGTTTCATATCCATTTAAGCTATTTATCAGGTTAAAATTGTTCTTGTTAAGAAAGAAAGTCAAGAGGTTTCAGTGATTTGAAGATGTAGTTAATCGATGCATCGAGTATATTTGTAGTTCGCCGATTTATCGGCGCAGCATCTTGACGATCGGCAAAAAGATGCCCCATAAATATGGCAACTACAAGGCCACCACCCGGTAGCCCCACCTTGCCCTCAAGGCGGGGCTATATTTTAACCCAGGTTGAGGGTAATAGGGGTATACCAGACTATGTTGTGTAGCGGAAAGCTTTAGCTTTCCATTCTTTCTTTCC
>JBARPA010000414.1:0-3267 GCA_049642665.1 Candidatus Zixiibacteriota bacterium | reverse complement strand
CCTTCCTTTTATCTGAAAATCCTTATCTAAATGAGTTGATTGTATGGGATAAAAGTAGATATAATAATCCCTT
This sequence comes from Candidatus Zixiibacteriota bacterium, assembly GCA_049642665.1. GTDB lineage: Bacteria > Zixibacteria > MSB-5A5 > MSB-5A5 > SM23-73-2 > CAYURP01. The sequence goes on along the minus strand of JBARPA010000414.1, from coordinate 3,194 downwards.
TTATTCGACAAAGAAAATATTTGAACTCAGAAGAAAATCTTTTGATACGGTTATCGATTTTTTCAGCAATCCCAGGTCTGCCTGGACTTGCTTTTTCAGCGGAGCAAGATACAGGATAGGCTATGATTTTAAGCGGAGAGGGATCCTTTATAATGTAAAAATAAAATCGGATTCAACCCCGACTTATGCTGCCCAGAGTCGGCTGGATGCTCTGAAAGTTTTAGGCATAGAAAACAGTGATATAAAACTGGATTTTTTTCTCTCTCAAAAAGCAAAAGGATTTGCCAATAGATTTTTTGAGGAAAAGAATATCAGGCCAAAAGATTTTATCATTTCAGTTTCACCCACATCCAGAAGGCATTTTAACCGATGGTCTCTGGATAACTATTCCCAGCTTTGCGATTGGCTGATTGGTCAATACAATGCCAAGATCATCCTGGTCTGGGGCCCTGGTGAAAAAGGAATAGTGGAGAAACTTAGCTCTTTGATGAAAAAAGAGCCGATAGTATCGGCACACACTCCTACTCTGCAAGAATTAGGAGCTATTTTAAAAAGATGTGATATGCATATTGGGAATGATAACGGGACCAAGCACATTGCTGTTGCTGAAGGTTTGCCCACTTTGACCATCTTTGGCCCTCATTCCGAGATTAGCTGGACTTTCCCGGATCCAGTTAGGCATAAATGGGTTAAAGCGAAGGTAGATTGTCCTGAGTGTGAGAAAATAAAGCACAGTTGTAAGGAACTTAAATGTCTGGATGAGATCAATGTTGTGGATGTAAAAGAGAAGTTATTAGAACTTATGAAGGGGTTAAAAAGTCTGAAGGAAAAGGCAGAAATTGCGAAAACTCTGCGTGTTGCAACTGATTAACGTGAGATGGTATAATGCCTGTGCCTACTATGCTGTGACTTTGTCCCGGGCTCTAAAGAGGAGAGGGCATAAGGTTATCCTGGCGGGCGACCCAGATAGTCCACCAGTAAATGTTGCTTCAAGGTTTGGGCTGGAAACCTATGATAAATTGTATCTGAGCCGGATGAACCCTTTTACCTTTTTATACAATATTAAAAAGCTTTCGAATCTGATTGATGAAAAAAAGATCGATGTGATCAACGCCCATCGAGCTGAAACTCATCTTTTGGCCGCCCTTTGCGTGAAATGGTTTAATAAAAAAATACCGGTTATAAGAACCAGAGGGGATGTCAGACCTCCCAAGAATAATATGTTCAGTCGTTATCTCAATAGGAATTTGACCCATAAGGTAATTACAACTGCTGAGATTTTGAAAAAAGATTATGTCAGAAGCTTAAGCCTGGATGAAGGGAAGGCTTTGAAGATATCACCTGGAGTCGATAATAAGTATTTCACTCCTCAGAATCCCGATTCGATCTGGAAAAGAAAACTGGGTATTCCGGATGATTGTCTGGTGGTGGGGATGGTGGGAAGGCTTTCACCGGTTAAAGGTCACAGATATTTCATTAAAGCTGCGGATTTTGTACTAAGGAATTTTACTGGCAATGTCAAATTCATAATTGCAGGAGAGGATGCTCAGATTAAATCTTATCAACTGAAACAGATGACAGAGCAGCTCAAGATTAGGGACAAGTTTTCTTTTACGGGAAAAGTTGATGATATAAGGAAGATAGTTTCGCTCTTTGATATCGGGATTGTTGCATCCACAGGTTCTGAGACCATCTGCCGGGTAGCTCTGGAGTATATGGCCATGGGAAAGCCGGTGGTGGGCACAAATATCAATGCAGTGCCCGAGGTGGTAAAGCACAAAGTGAATGGATTGATCGTTCCCAGCGGGGATAGTAAGAATTTGGGTGAGGCCATTTTACTGCTCTTAAGAGATGAACAATTAAGGAAAGTCTTCGGAAAAACATCCAGAAAAATAGTGGAAGATGAATTTAGCCTTCATAGATTGGGTGCGTTAACAGAAGAGGTTTATTACCAGCTGATGGAAAAAACCAATTAAGATTTGTTATGTCCAAGATATCTGCCATAGTTATTGTCTATAATGAGGAGAAAAATATCCGCAGATGTCTGGAGAGCCTGACCTGGGCAGATGAGATTGTGGTTGTGGATTCCTATAGCCAGGACAGGACCAAGGAGATTGCCTCATCTTTCACTGACAAAATATTTGATGTCAAGTGGGAAGGGTTCGGCAAAAAAAAGGAATTTGCCAGGGAGAAAGCATCCTGTGATTGGATTCTGTCCATTGATGCGGATGAAGTGGTCTCGGATAAATTAAAACGGGAAATCAAGGCCATAATTGAAACTAATGAAGCTCCGGGTGGATATTACATCCCTCGTCTTTCCAATTTCCTGGGTAAATGGATCAGGCACGGGGGTTGGTATCCGGATTACGTTTTAAGGCTTTTCAAAAAAAGCCAAGCCAGGTTTGATCTATCCTTGGTACACGAAAAGTTGATTCTTGATGGCAAGGCGGGTTTTCTGAAAAATGAGCTTTTACATTACACTGATCCGGATATCCACCATTATCTTTTGAAACTGGATAAATACACCACCCTGGGAGCAGAAAGGCTCTTTCAGGAGAGTAAGGGCACCAGCATTTTTGATCTGATCTTAAGACCACCTGCTATTTTCTTGAAGATGTTTATTTTAAAGTTTGGTTTTCTGGACGGGTGGCACGGCTGCCTTCTGGCGGGTTTATCCTCATTTCACGTTTTTGTTAAATATGCTAAATTGTGGCATCTAAGAAAATCTCACTTTGATTTAAAAGAAACTACTTGATTCATATCACCTAACTGGATATTTTTAAAAAGGAGTGTATAAGTTGGGGTTGGGATTTTAAATTGTGTTTGGTTTCCCATTTCCGGAAACCTTATCGACTCATTATGATCAAAAGGATAAATATAAAAGGTAAAAAGAGATTCCTGGTTGTGAGGACCGATCGTATCGGGGATGTGGTCCTGTCCACCCCTGTTCCTGAGGCAATAAAGAGGAAATATCCCAACTCGCAGGTAAGCATGTTGGTATCACCATACACCAGGGATATTTTCAATCACAATCCCTGGGTGGATGAGGTAATAACCGACAATCGGAATGGGTTTAGGGGGTTTTTAAAATTAGTGAAATCATTGAGGAACAAAAAATTCGAGGTTGCTGTTTTGTTACATCCTACCATCAGGCTGGCTTTTCTGCTTTTCTTGTCAGGGGTCAAGGTCAGGAT
>JBARPA010000413.1:0-3807 GCA_049642665.1 Candidatus Zixiibacteriota bacterium | reverse complement strand
GTGCCAGGATATATGAATCCCGGTTTTGGCGGGGGGGGATTTGGACTGGGCAGGGGCGGTTTCCCCCGAGGCGGAGGAAGAGGACGTGGCTTCGGTGGAGGACGCGGCTGGGGGCGGAGAGGCGGATTTTATGGACATGCAGCGTACGGATATCCACCGTATGGCGGAGCCTATTATCCACCTTATGCCCCGGCTTATCCACCTTACGGATCAACCTATCCTCAACCCACACCCGAAGAGGAAAAGGGATTACTTCAGGAGGAACTGGCTGATCTGGAAGAGGAGATGAAAGCTGTAAAAACCCGGATGAGCGAACTGGAAAAGGAAGGGAAAAAAGAGAAAAAGTAGAAAAGATTGGGGGGAGAGCTCTTCTCCCCCCAACCAAAAAGGAGATCATATGAAGATCGCAATATCATCCCAGGGCGAAGATCTTGAGGCTATGGTTGATCCGAGGTTCGGAAGATGCACCTATTTTATAATCTATGATTCTGAAACGAAAAAAATTGAGGGTTTATCCAATCCAGCCTTAGAGGCAATGGGAGGTGCCGGGATTCTGGCAGCACAATTGATAGCAGATAAGGGTGCAGAAGTGGTGATTACCGGAAACGTGGGTCCCAATGCCTTCCAGACCCTCAACCAGGCCAACATAAAGATATATGGAGGCGCTTCCGGAACTGTTAAAGACAGCTTAAAAAAATTCGAAAATGGTGAACTGAATGAACTTTCCAATTCCTCTGTTCCCCGCCATTTTGGTATGGAAAAGGATAAAGGAGGATCGTAAAAGTGAAAATAGCAATCTCAACAGATAATAACTACGTTTCTGCACATTTTGGACGCTGCCCCCACTTCACTATTGTGGAAATCGAAGGCGAAAAGATACTGAGTAAGGAAACGGTCGACAATCCCGGTCATCAGCCGGCGTTTTTGCCTCAATTTCTTTCCGATCTGGGAGTGAACTGTATCATCGCTGGTGGAATGGGACTGCGTGCAACGGCCCTCTTTGCTGAAAAAGGAATCCAGACCCTCGTTGGAATAAGCGGCCCCATAGATGAGATCATAGACAAACTGATCCAGGGCACCCTTGAAGGCGGAGAAAGCCTGTGTAAACCCGGATCTGGCAAAGGTTATGGAATTGAAAAATCGGAGTGCGATCACCCTGAGGATCACGACCATTGATGTCTTTTTACATCAGTCTAAATAGAATTTGCAGGTAAAAGGATTTTGAATTTTGAGAGAAGATCGAATAATACATTTAAAAAAAGAAAATTTAATCTTCCGCTTTATCAGTAAAATCTGAAAGGATGGAAATGCAAATAAGAGAGCACATCCAGAGAAGCTGGAGAAGAAAAAGTAAAGCTGGATTCTTTTGGCCAGGTATGACCAACTTCCCGGATTTGAGCAGGGAACATGAGTTGAAGATCTTAAGACAGAAGGTTCAACTTATCTCTCAAAGGCTAGAGAGGATCAAAAAAAGAGTCGAAACTCCAGAGATAAAACCAGATCAGAATGTCATAGCTGTAGTGGATAGGGGGGAATGTGCAGGCTGCGGGATCTGTTATGATGTCTGTCCAGAGGGAGCGATTTCAATAGATATAACTGCCAGAATCGATTCCAGCAAATGCACAGCCTGTTTGGAGTGCGTGAACCGATGTCCCAGAGGAGCGATAGCTGTAAAGTATCAGGATGGTTAACTGATTTTTCGTAAAAAAGGTTTAAGAAAGCAAAATTTTTTTATATTCTATACAGGAGGTTTAAAATGCCGAGAGGTGATGGAACAGGACCAACGGGCCAGGGACCCGGTACAGGAAGAGGCAGAGGAATGGGGCGAGGGCAGGGCAGGGGCCGCATGGGTGGCAACCGCGCAGGAGCAGGACCAGCTGGCTATTGTGTCTGCCCCTCTTGCGGAGCTAAAGTGACCCATCAAAGAGGTGTTCCCTGCTTCCAGATCAACTGCCCTGAATGTGGCAGATCCATGGTCAGAGATTGATAAATAGTAATTTAAATTTTAAAATTGTGAGCTGGTTAAAGAGTCCATTTTTTTAAAGGAAAACATCAATGCCCATTTATACTTACAAATGTCAGGATTGCGAAGAGGAGTTTGACCTACTGATTGGAGTATCAGCCAACTCGGACAAACTGCAATGCCAGAAATGTGGAAGCGGGAATATTAAAAGGATATTCTCTTCTTTTGGGGTATCAAAAGGAAAATCCAGCAGTTCCGGCTGCTCCACCTTTACCTGACCTACAACCGGAAAGTGAGGACTAGTTTAGTCTTTGAGGATTGATAAGATGCCAATATACGAATACAAATGTATTGAATGCGGTAAGACAACAGAGTTTTTTCAGAAAAATCTAAAACAAAAAAACCCCATCACCTGCCCTTTTTGCGGTTCCACAAAAATGGAAAAGCTCCTATCTTCACCAGGAGCAATCAGGATGGGAAGTGCCACTTCCAAAGGCAGCACCTGCTGCGGAAAAACTGAAAGATGCAACACCCCTCCCTGTTCATCTGATGGGGAATGCACAAGGGATTAGAGAAAAATAGGAGATGGAAAATGAAATTTCTCTTAATCACACTTATTTTATCCATTATCACCTTAAATTTCCCTAGATTGGGTGTAAGTGCGAAGTTGGAGGTAGAGTGATCGTCTCAGTTGCCAGCGGCAAAGGGGGAACCGGCAAAACCACAATTGCTGTTAATCTCGCCCTATTTTTAGCTCAAAACGGTGAAAAAAACTTGCAATTTCTGGACTGCGACGTGGAGGCGCCCAACGCCTTTATCTTTTTAAAGCCGGAGATTCAAAAATCCCAGAAAGTGTCCTTATTGGTACCTGAGGTGGATGAAAAAAAGTGTAACTTCTGCGGCAAATGTTCAGAGATATGCGCCTACAATGCCATTGCAGTTTTAAAAGACAAAGTCCTGGTCTTTCCCCAGCTTTGCCACGGTTGTGGGGGATGTGCTCTTTTCTGTCCGGAGAAGGCCATCAAGGAAAAACAAAGAGAAATCGGAGTATTAGAGCAAGGAAAAGTGGGAAAAATCGATTTCATTCAAGGAAAACTAAACATCAGCGAGCCCATGGCCACCCCGGTGATAAGGGAGGTCAAGAAAAAGATAAATCCTGACGGAATCACCATAATAGATGTTCCGCCTGGAACCTCATGCCCGGTAATAGAAGCGGTTAATCGCAGTGATTTCTGCTTACTGGTAACCGAGCCCACTCCATTCGGATTGAATGATCTTAAGCTGGCAGTTGAGGTTTTAAAAAAGCTAAAGATCAAGTTCGGAGTAATTATCAACCGGGCAGGCATAGGTGATAATAAGGTAAAAAAATACTGTGAGGATGAGGGGATTGAGATTCTGGCTGAGATCCCCTATGATCGGAATGTGGCAGTGCTCTATTCCCAGGGCATCTCCATCTTGATCGAGGCAGATTATGCGAAAATCTTTGAAAAGCTCTGGGATTCGGTTAAAAGGGGAACCAAACAAAAATGAAAGAGCTAACCATAATAAGCGGCAAAGGCGGAACCGGAAAGACGGTAATTTCCGGGTGTTTTGCTGCTCTGGCTGAAAACAAGATAATGGCGGACTGCGACGTGGATGCTGCAGACCTCCATCTTCTGCTACACCCGGATATAAAAGAAAAACATAAGTTCAAAGCCGGAAGCAAAGCTATACTGGATGAGGAAAAATGCACGCTCTGCGGCAGGTGTATTCAGGTATGCCGATTCTCCGCTATATCTCAGGAAAATGATGAAGTAATAATTGATCCTGTTGCCTGCGAAGGATGCGGGGTGTGTGCCTTGGAC
>JBARPA010000412.1:0-7517 GCA_049642665.1 Candidatus Zixiibacteriota bacterium | reverse complement strand
AATATACTCTCCCCCATCTTTACTAACCCCTGTCCAGAGTCCCCAACCGTCATCATTCGGTCCGGTCTTTGAACCCAAAAGCTGTCCCGCATATTGATAATCTCCGTTATTTGTTCGCAGTCTCCAGTCCACGCATCCGGTGTAAGCGGGAGCGTAACTTTTCTGATTAACTGCGGTCGCCATTATTCCGATATATGAGTTCTTTAGCACGTCCTGCATCACCCGAGCCACCAGGTAATTAGCTTCCGGCTCTATTACTTCTTTTTTGTCATAGCCATCCTCGTGCCTGAATTTCGCCTTTTCCCTCTGGGTTACTGCTTCTAGAATCCCGATTGAGGTCCCGCTTCCTGTTTTACCTGTAATCTTACTGGCAGCTAAAATGGTCGTGGCTGTTGGTCTCTTTATGTAGTAGTCTACATTATCGGGATAACCAGATGGGCTTTTTCCTATCCTGCGGGAATAGAAAAGATTAAAAGGGGTCTCGAATATTTTGAATCCCTCCAGGAAAAAGGGACGTTTCTCCGGATACCACCACTCGTAGGAAGATAGATTCAGAACAGTTTCATCCTGTTCCACCTGTCCGAAGTCAGGATTGATGGTAGCATCCAGAGTGATATTCGATGTGATCCCGTATTTTAAATCCATACCGAAATTTCCAAAGAAATCCCTGCCATCCGGGTTGCCCAGGCTTTTAGGTTCGGTCTCCTCATATGAAACCATATAAGGCAAAACCTCCAATCTCCTTGAAGGCGTGAGATTATTCAGTCCTTTAAGGTGACCGAAAAAGGACACAAAGCCATTGGCCTTCTCCGGGATATATACCCACCTGGCCAGTTCATTTTTTCGGCTTATGTGTCGGCTGAAATAGATACCCCAGACCGGATTTTCTTCAGCGGCAAAACGGAGGCAATGATAAGGTATCTTGATCTCTGCTGTCCAGCCCCAGCTGGTTCTCCTGGTAGCTGCTTCCCATACAGCATCCCAGTTTTCATCGCTCCAGTTATCATTGTAGTAGTAGGTATCCCTTTGAGTGCCGGACACGGAGACGGTAAAAGCATAAGCAGTCTGATGGTCATGATGGCTGTCAATAATCACGTGACACAGATCATTGTCTATATACCTATCTCTTCGAGTCAACCGGCTGATGATCTTATCCGGCTCAGAATCATACAATTCCATTGCCACATACAGAGCGTCATCATCATAAGCCACCCGAACAAAAGTCGATTCGGAAGCTGGCTCACCAAGATCCGGCTGGTACTGGATAAATTCTCCGGACCTGGGAACCTTATGCCAGAAATCCTCGTCAAACACCCCGTCGATTTTTGCGCCCGGATTAACCCTTATAGCTGTGATGCTTCTTATAGTATCCTCTTCTGCTTCTTGACCCAACGCCGGGATATAGCTCAAGAGGGGAAAAAGTGAAATGATTAAAACTAAGAGCAATACCCTTTTGCAATTTAGCATTTACTCTCTCCTTGATTTAAGGTTGGTTTTAAAGAAGCAGTTTTTCTAAACATTATTTCTAAAGAAGTCAAATAACTAAAGCCTCATTTAATACATTTTTTTATACCCCAAATTGCCGAAAAAGGTTCATTTATTTTCAAAAAGATCCAAAATGTAGGGGCGGATTTCTGTGTCCGCCCGGAAAAAAGGAGTGCAGCAACTTGTTGCTGCAAAAAAAATGTAGCGGAGGTCTTTAGACCTCCATTGGCAGAAGGGATTGCGGAAACAAAGTATGGAAAGCTAAAGCTTTCCGCTACATTAAATCCCGCCTTGGGGTAAGGTGGGTCTACCCATTTGTTTTTTTCGCGTAGGGGCGAAGTTCCTCTTCGCCCTGTTGGTTCATGGTGATTGGTTATTGGTTGTTAGTTATTAGTACTCATTGGAGTGTGAAGCTTCAGCTTCACTTCCCCCATCCCATGAACATAAACTCACAGATCCCCCGCCTCTGGCGGGGGAGTCCACACCCCAATTTGCCCTAAACCCCATCTTTTCAGAAACCAATTCAAAAAATGCTTGACATTTGATAGATAGAAAGATAAAATAAAAGATAAACAGAATTTAAGAAAAACAAAGAGGTTTCTCCTTATCGATTGAAAAATGAAAAGGATTTAGAATATATTAAGAGAATTTTGAAATATAAATCGCGAGGCAATTGAAGTTTATTTTAACTTGAGTAAGAGGTAAAAAATGAACGCCATAATTTCGTGCATTGAAAGCCTTCGGATGAAACTAGATAAACACCGAAAGGATGACTTAAAGGAGTATCCAACACGAACAATATTTGTAGATCCATTACTGCAAGCTCTCGGCTGGGATGTAAGGGATCCGGACGAAGTCGAACTCGAGCATCCGACTATTGATGGAAAGTCCGTTGACTATGCACCTAAAATAAATCGTAAACCAGTTCTATTCATAGAAGCGAAACCGTTAAATGATACACTTGTAGATGTTAAATCGATCACACAAGTAGTTGGTTACGCTGCTAATGCTGGTGTTGAATGGTGCATTCTTACTAATGGCGTTACATACAAAGTCTATCGTAGCACAGAGAAGGCGGAGGCTCCTGATAAGTTGCTTTTTGAAATTTCTCTTGATCCAAAAGAAACAGAGGGTATGTCAATCCAACAAGTTGCGGAACAATTTGCCCGTTTCTCACGTGATGCAATGGCTAAAGGTGTACTTGACGAGATTGGTGAACAAATCTTCACTACAGGAAAAATAAGAAAAGCTTTAGACAAACTCTTTGTGGAACCTCCCAACACACTAATCAAACTTATACGCTCAGCAATTGGAGATGGTACTATTAAACCAATACAAGTCAAGAATGCCCTCAAAAGGCTCTGGGCCCAAACATCAGAAGTTGAGATTCCTTCAACTTATGAATTTGGCAGAGAACCTATTTGTCTCGATAGAAGAGAAGTAACAGGCAAGGAGTATAGTGAGGATCATCATGTAAAAGGGAAACCTAAAGAAGTCGTAGAATTATTTCGGACGATTGACAAATTTTGTAGAGAACTTGAGCCAACTAACGTTCAAAAAAAGTATCTTGCCAAGTATGTCAGATATAGTCATGGCAAAAATATCTTCTGTTGTGTTCACCTTCAGAAAAGTGGGCTTCGTGTTTGGTTGAAGCTAAAATACTCAGATTTAGAGAACCCACCTAAATATGTTCGTGATGTTTCGGATATTGGGCATTGGGGAGTTGGTGATGTTGAACTTGCAATTGATAGCCTCAAGAGATTTCAAAAGACCAAACTCCTGATACAAGAATCGTTTCAAGAAAACAAATGATTAAAATAAATACTTCTAATAATAGACTGTATTTGGCTTCGTACGTTAGGCAATTTGTCCAAATCCAGCAAAGCGGGACTACAGATAGGCTTGGAACATCAAATGTCTTAACTTTTTAATATTCTTTTAACCTCCCCGCAAACGTAGCTTACATCCTTTTGAGTCATTAAGGGGTGAAGGGGCAGGGTTACCTCGCGGGCGCCGATCTGTTCAGCTATTGGAAGGCGTAGTTTAGAGGTTTTTAATATCTTCTTATAATAGGTGAATTGATGGACAGGAGGGTAATGGATGGAGGTCTGGATTCCCTTTTGTCTTAATTTCTCTATGAATCTTTTTCTATTTATCTTTTTATCTAAAATAATAGGGAAAATGTGATAAGATGAATCTCTGGGATAATTCTGAAATGGGATATGCAAGCCTTTTGTTTTGTTCAAATTCTGAACATATAAATCTGTGAGCTTTTTTCTCTTGAGATTGTTTTTCTTAAGTTTTTTTAACTGCTCAATACCTAAAGCTGCGCTGAGCTCGGTCATCCGATAATTATAGCCTAAATCTAAAACATCATAGGATATCGCTTTTCTGGTGTGGCGTTCCCAGGTTAAGGTGGTCATCCCATGTGAGCGGCATAATCTTATATTATCAGCCAGCTTTTTGTTATTAGTGGCAACCATTCCCCCTTCGCCGGTGGCTAAATTTTTGTTGGAGAAAAAGCTGAAACAGCCTAAGGCGCCTAAATTGCCTGCCATCTTATTATGAAGCTTAGCTCCAACTGCGTGGGCTGCATCCTCGATTAGAAAGAGACCTTTCTTTTTTGCGATTCTTTTAATTTCTTTCATATTTGCTATGTAACCAGCATAATGAACCACAATTATTGATTTTGTTCTGCGGGTGATCTTTCTCTCTAAATCATTTATTGAAATATTGAAATCATCTAAACTTGTGGAATCTACAAAAACCGGCTTGGCGCCATTGTAAAGAATTGAATTGGCTGAGGCGACGAAGGTCAAAGCTGGGACTAATACCTCATCCCCTAACTTGAGACCTAATGCCTTTAAGGACAGGTGCAGTGCTCCGGTGCCGCTGGATGTGGCTATGCAATATCTAACTCCCAGAAATTGAGCGAATCTTTTCTCGAATTTTTCAACCATCTCCCCCATTGTCAGCCATTTGCTCTTGAAGACTTTGATTAACTGATTTAATTCCCTCTGATCAAAATCGAGATCAGCTAATGCAACTTTCCACTTCATATTATTGGGTCAAGCTGAAGTCTTAGATCCCCCGCATTTTGCGGGGGGGTTGACACTCCAATTTTTCTTTTTCTATTTAAATAGTTTGTCTTTTATCTTTTCGAACTCCTCGATTCCCTTTTTGTAGTCTTCCGGCCTTCCCAGATCCAGCCAGAAATCATCTGATTCGTAGACTGATACTTTTTTTCCATTTTTCAGAAGAATATTCATCAGCTCAGGAAAATCAAGCCTCTCCCCTTTGGGAATATATTCTAAAATCTCAGGTTCAAAAAGATATATGCCCATGCTCACCTTATAGTCTAAGTCAGGCTTTTCCACGTATCCGGTCAGTTCTTTTTGTTGATTGTATTCAAGTATACCGTAATCTACCGAAAGCTTTCTGTTGGTCACTGCAATGGTGGCTATGCTTTTCTTATTTTTATGATATTCTATGAATTTCGAGAAATCAAAGGTGGTCAGAAGATCGCCATTCATCAATAGAAAGGTCTTATCCAATCCTTTTATGTAGCTTAAAGAGCCTACAGTACCTAAAGGTTTGTCCTCAAAGTTATAGTCGATTTTAACCACCCATTTTTCACCATTGTTAAAGAAGCTCTGGATGATATTCCCCAGATAGCCCACAGCCAGGGTGATATCTTTAAGACCATAACTTTTGAGCTGTCTTATGATTATCTCTAAAATGGGATAATCGCCCACGGGCATTAATGGTTTGGGCAAAACCACAGTATAAGGCTCCAGCCTTCTCCCCTGCCCTCCAGCTAAGATAACGACTTTCATCATATTAAATATTGTATATCTCTTTTTTAAAGAAATCGAAGTTATCCTTTATCCAGGTGATGGTTTTCTGGATTCCCTGGTCAATTCCTGTTTCAGGTTTCCATCCGAAAAGCTTTTTTGCCTTGTCAGAGTTGGACACCAATTTTTGCACTTCAGATTTTTCAGGTCTTTTTCTTTTATCCTCCTGAACAATTTTTACTTTCTTATTGACGTTTTTTTCAACTATTTCAATTATATTCTTCACGGAAATTTCATTTTCCGAGCCTAAATTGACCACCTCTCCTGCAATCTTATCGCACTCGGCAAACTGTATGAATCCTTTGACCGAATCTGTGACATAGGTCAAATCCCTGGTTGTGGTAAGGGAACCTATTTTAATTTCATCTTTTGTCAGAACCTGCATTATAATGCTGGGTATAACAGAGCGGGCGGATTGCCTGGAACCATAGATATTAAAAGGACGGATTATACCCACAGGTAGTTGATATGTATAATAAAAGCTTAAAGCCAATTGGTCTGCGCTGGCTTTGGTAGCAGCATAAGGTGACTGAGGATTAACAGGGTGATTCTCATCCATGGGAATTTTCTGAGCTGTACCGTAAACCTCACTGGTGGAAGTGTGGATGAATTTTTCGATCCCTAATTCTTTTGCTGCTAAAAGAAGATTCAAAGTACCCTGGATATTCGTATCTGCCACATCCAGGGGATTGACATAGGAGTAGGGAATTCCGATCAAAGCAGCCAGATGGAAAACGATATCCTGATCCTTTGTTATTTTTCTGACACAATCTGAATCCCGGATATCGCCTGAAACAACTTCAACCTGATCTAAAACCTTTTTATCCACCCATTCCAGCATTCCCCAGTCATTTCTGGAATTATAATGCACAAAGGCTTCAACTTTAGCACCTTTTTGCGCCAGGACTTCAACCAGATGGCTTCCCACAAAACCACCTGCACCAGTTAACAAAACTTTTTTACCAGTGAGTTTCAAAGAAAACTCCTTAGAATATTCTTAAATATAAAAAATTGTAAAAAAAATACAAGAAATATAATTACGAGATTAGCTTTTTGAAAAATGGAGAGAGTTATTTAATTCTTGTAGAAATTAACCTTCAACGTCATTGGTAGTACACTGCATATTACCGCTCTGGTCTATCTGCCATACATCTACCGTGCCATCATCATCGATGTTTCCCGAAGCGGTAGCGGTGAAGGAATTGGAATCAGCAGTTATGGAATAAGTGTAGCGGGCGGTCTGCATGATCTCCACCCAGATCTCGGAGAATGTCCCGCCTGCTGATTGATCGTTACCTGAATAGTCCACGTAGGTATCCTTCTCCTGTCGGTAGGTTCGCTGGTTAACATAAATCTGTTTTAGAATCGTCTTCGCCTCGGTCTGTTTGGTTTTAGCTGCAGCTGTCATAAAGCGAGGAATGGCTAAAGCAGCCAGTATGCCGATTATCACCACCACGATCATTAGCTCGATCAGTGTGAAACCTTTTGTTGATTTATTTAACCTGTGTAACATTTTTTACTCTCTTCTAAATTAGCTTTCAGCGTCATTAGCCGTACACTGTAATTTTCCGCTCTCGTCGATAAGCCAGGTATCAAGAATTGCATCGTCGTCCAGATTGGCTGTGGCCATTGCAGTAAAGCTCGTTGAGTCTGCGGTTATAACGTAAGTGTATCTGGCCGATCCAATTATCTCGACGTCCAGGGCAACAAAGCTTCCGCTAGCTGAAGCGCTCTGTCCGTTAGCGGCATATGAGTCATTCTGCTGATGGTAGATTCTCTGTCCCACATAGATCTGCTTAAGAATACCTTTTGCTTCGGCCTGTTTGGATTTGGCGGTGGCAACCATAAAACGCGGAATTGCTATGCCGGCTAATACACCTATTATGGCTACAACTACCAGTAATTCGATCAGAGAAAATCCTGTTGTGGGTTTCCTACGCTTCTTTTTCATTATCTCCTCAAAATCTCCTCAAATGGTTAAAAAAAGGGGACAATCCCTTGTCCCCATTTTTTAAGGTTACGACTTAATTTAGGTTTCGGCGTCATTGGTAGTGCAACTCAGCACCCCGCTCTGGTTGATGGTCCACTCATCAATCGTTCCGTCATCATCCAGATTTGCCGTCGCCGTTGCTGAAAATGAGGTGGAATCCGCTGTGATGGTGTAGCTGTATCTGGCTG
>JBARPA010000411.1:0-5159 GCA_049642665.1 Candidatus Zixiibacteriota bacterium | reverse complement strand
GTAGGAAAGGTTAGAAATCTCACAGCTTTTGGTATTTTCATCGAACTGGAGGAAGGTATTGATGGATTAATCCACATCTCCGATCTTTCCTGGACTAAAAGAATTCAACACCCCTCGGAGGTGGTGAGAAAAGGAGAGAGAATTGAGATTGTGGTTCTGCATATAGATAAGGATAACCGGAGGATATCTCTGGGGCATAAACAGCTCAAGTCGGATCCCTGGCCTCAGCTTTCCAGGAGATACAGGGTGGGATCAGAAACTGAGGGAAAGGTAATAAAGCTCATGGATAAGGGTGCACTGGTGAAACTGGAAGAGGACATAGAGGGTTTCGTTCCCATTGAACAACTGGGGAAACCAGAGATAACCAAACCGCAGGAGGCTTTCTCTGAAGGAGAGATGCTCCCCTTGAGGGTCATCGAATTCGACCGTTCACAGAGAAAAGTTGTCCTTTCCGTTACTGCTTATTTTAAGGAAAGGGAGAAAGCTGAACTGGAAGCATTCCTGGCCAAACATCCCACCAAGACGATAAAGGTGGAGGAGCTGGTTGAGGAAAGACCCAGATTGGAAGGGGATAAAAAGGTGGATGAAAAGGAGGAAGAAGAGAAAAAAGAGACAGAAACAGAAAAAGAACTGGAACGAGAAAAATCACCGCCTGAAGATGAATCGACTTCCCAGGATACAAACAAAGAACTGGAGAACAAAAATCCCCAGGAATAAAATAAATCCCAATCTTAAAAGGCGATCAATTTCTGATCGCCTTTTTTTATTTACATATTTTTCACCGGGAGTATATTATTATTAAGCTGAGGCAAAAAAACCAAAAGGCAGATGACAAACAAAGCTAAAAAAGTTGCCTTTTTTACAGTGGGATGCAGACTGAATCAGTATGAAACCCAGGCCATGGCTGAGGCTTTACAAAAAAAAGGATTTAAAAGAGTCGATTTCTCCCAACCAGCAGATCTTTATTTGATTAATACCTGCACTGTAACGGCACAATCAGACTACAGCTCCCGCCAGGCCGTCTATCGAGCTCACCGGAGATCACCAGATGCCAAGATCCTGCTCACCGGATGTTATGCCCAACTCCAGCCCGAGTTTCTAAAGAATTTATCAGGTGTGAATCTGGTTGTGGGAAATGAACAGAAAAAAAACATCTCTCAAATTGCTAGTGCTCTTTTAAATAACGAGGGAATCAATATTGGAAAAGATCAGTGGCAGGGCTTTGAACTCGGAGTTTCAGACCATTTTAAACATACCCGAGCTCTGGTAAAGATTCAGGATGGGTGTAATGACAGCTGTTCCTATTGTGTGGTTCCCCAGGCCAGGGGAAGGGAGAAATCCAGGCAGGTCGAATCGATCCTCTCTGAAATTGGAAATCTCACCAGAAATGGATTCAAGGAGGTAGTTTTAACCGGAGTTCATGCGGGTAAATATAAAAAAAACGGAACAGACCTCTACCGACTTACAAAGCAGATACTTGAAAATACTGAGGTGGAGCGGATCAGGTTTAGCTCCATCCAGCCCAGGGAGCTTACCCCGGAACTTATCGATTTAATTGTATCGGGAAAAAGGATTTGCCGACATCTGCATATACC
Source organism: Candidatus Zixiibacteriota bacterium (assembly GCA_049642665.1). Taxonomy (GTDB): domain Bacteria; phylum Zixibacteria; class MSB-5A5; order MSB-5A5; family SM23-73-2; genus CAYURP01. Next base: position 3,564 of record JBARPA010000411.1, on the reverse strand, counting down.
TCTCCAATCCGGGAATGATCGAATCCTTAAGACCATGAACAGAAATTACTCCACTGCCTATTATAAAAATCTTGTGGAGATGTTAAAGGAGGAGGTCCCCGATATATGCATCGGGGCGGATGTTATCGTGGGATTCCCCGGCGAAAAAGACCAGGGATTTGAGAATACCTGCGAGTTCATACAAGTAATTCCCTTATCCTACCTTCACGTTTTCAGCTACTCGGATAGAGAAGGGACAACCTCATCTCTTCTTCCGAATAAAATAGATCCGAAGATAATCCGTAAAAGGTCTGAGCTTTTGCATGAGATTGGCAGAAAAAAATGGGAGACCTTTTTGGACTCCTTTGTGGGAGAAGAATTAGAGATTCTGGTGGAAAAAAGGAGGGACAAAAAAACTCAAAAACTTATCGGATTAACGGACAATTATATTCAGGTCATGCTGGACGGGGATGATAGTTTAGTAAACAAAATTTTAGCTGTCAACTCCTTAAAAAGAGAAGGGAAATTTCTGAGTGGGCGTAAAAGATTACAGTGAGATAAGCATCAGAGTCAATAAGGAAATAGCAGGCACTTTGAGTAATTTCTTAATCGAGCAGGGTTGTGGGGGGAGTGTTATTGAAGAATTAGAGCAAGGACAAGCAGTAGAGATCAAAGTTTATTATTACAATTTCATTGAGGCACAAAGCCTGGCGAGCAAGGTTTTAAATTATTTGAGGTCTTTGAAAAAAATGGGTCTGGATGTATGTGAAGAGAAGATAAAAGTAAACAAGGTTCGGAAGAAGGACTGGGAGAAATTCTGGAAAAGGGACATCAAACCCATTCGGATTGGGGAGAAGATAGTGGTGAAGCCCAGCTGGAGCAAAAAATATTTTCCGGAGAATATAACAATAACCATTGATCCCAAGATGACCTTCGGAACAGGTCGCCATGAGACCACCCAGTTATGCATGAAAGAGATGGAGAGATTGATCCAGCCCAAAGATAGGGTCCTGGATGTGGGCACCGGTTCAGGGGTCTTGGCCATCCTGGCAGCTAAATTGGGAGCTCCCTATGTATTAGCCCTGGATACGGACCGACTAGCCATAGACAGCGCAAGGGAAAATATCGAAAAGAACGATATTAAAGATATTGTGGAACTGAGGGTGGGAACGGTGGATAACAAAACACCTAAAAACCATTTTGATCTGGTGGTGGCAAATCTTTTTAAATCCAAAATATTAGAATTATACGAAAAAATTAAAAACACACCCAGAAAAGATGGGGTTATTATCTTATCCGGAATACTTGATTCGGAAAGAGACGAGGTCTCAGATTTTCTGAAAAAGAAAAAAGCAAAAATTTTGAGAATAACCCAGGACGGTGCATGGCTTTGCTTTGTAGTGCAATAGTTTTTAGTTGTAAGTATTTAGCGGTTGGTATAAAAAATGATTAAAAATTTATAATGGAGTATCAAGCCCCCCGTAAAATGCGGGGGATCTGCTACTTCAGCTTGACATAAAGTGAACCTGAAGGTTCACACTCCAGTATTACTTGTTCAGGGTTATTAGTTTTTAGTAAAAAAAGATATGATTACCTACTTTTATTCAAAGCCGGAGAACATAAAAAAAGACACTCTGAAAATCCCTGGTGAGGAGAAAAAGCACATTGTCTCCGTTCTAAGATACAAAGAAGGGGATTCAATCGACGTGGTGGATGGAAGGGGATATGTATACAAGGTCGAGATCGCTGATATTAAGAAAAATGAAATCCATTGTAAAATCATTTCAAAAAAATCAGGAGAAAATGAGCCTAAAATTCAACTCAGCTTGGCTCAATCTCTTTGCAAGGGTTATAAGATGGATTGGTTGATAGAAAAGGCAACCGAGATCGGTGTAAGCTCAGTCATTCCACTTTTAACTGAACGTACAATTATCAAGTTGGGTGATTCAAAAAAAGAAAAAGCAAAGATAGATAGGTGGAGAAAAATTGCTATTGCTAGTATGAAGCAATCTTTAAGATCTTTTTTGCCCGATATCAAACCAGTGACACAGTTGAAAAAACTCCTACCTGAGATAAGAAAATATGATTTGACTTTGGTGGGAAGTTTAGAGTCTGATGCTGAAAACCTCAGAGATCTTCGACAATTAAAGAAGTCTACTAAAAATATCTTAGCGATTGTGGGCCCGGAAGCGGGATTTACAGATGAGGAATTAAATCAACTTAAATCTGCAGGAGCAATTCCGGTAAGCTTAGGTAGAAGACGACTCAAAACCGAGACCGCAGGGATTGTGCTCTCCTCTCTGGTCTTGTACGAATTGGACTAATAGACTAAATCGATTCACGAAAAACGAGCAACGAGAAACGGTAAGAAGTTAAGAGTAGAGAGTAAAGAGTTTAGAGTAGAAAGTAGAAAGTAAAGAATAGAGATTAAACTATTATTAGCGGGGCTCTAAGATGAATAGTTTTCTTAATTGATTTCTGGCAAAAATTATCCAGAGCAGGAATGGCAAGGAATAATTGATGAGATAAATGACCAGAGTTAATTTGGATGCAAAATGGCTGGGGTTTTGAGTTTTGCCATGCATCTGAAACATAGCCCAGCATAAGAAAACATGCCAGACAAAGATGATCAAAACCCCATAACCTGACCTGGATAGCCTTTCTTTAAGATCTATCTCCCTGGTGATAATCATTAAGGATAAAAATGGTAAGAGACTGGTAAAAAGGGGAACTAAAATCGGAAGGATGAAAACTTCGATTCCCAGAGCATCATAGAACCCTTTCACCGGATGCCAGAATATCTGGAAATAAAAGAATTCACCTTTCCAGAACCAGAAGGCAAAAAGGAGCAGAGAAACACCCAGGAATTTAGCGATGAATAACCACAGTTTTTCTTTCATAGTAAACCACTTTTTGTATCCACAGAATCCAGGCAGCCATGATGATGAAAATCATAGCTACCTGCCAGAAATAGACGTGCAGAAAATCAAAGGTTTTGGGAGCCCAGTTGGCAACCACAGAAATAAAAGCCATGCGAATAATGTTGATTATGTATATAAAAGGTATTCCCAAAACACACCCCAGAAGTTTTTTCTTGTAGTTTGCCGGGTAAGCGATCAAAGCAGCCAGAAATATAAGCATCTCAAAAAGCCCGGTGCACTCGCCTATCACCTCAACGGAGAAATTGCTCAGATAGATCATCTTTCCGCTCACCTCAGCTGTCATTCCCACAACTTTCAACACAAAGCCGGTAACTATGGCGGTCAGCACCTCAAGTTTCATAATCACAGGGGCTGTTACCCCGCTGCCGTAGGAGTATAAGAAGGTTATAACAATCAAAAGAACAAAAAAGATTACACAGAACCTTATGATAGGTCCATAACCCTTCTTTTTTTCAGTTTTGGCTTTTGATTTTTTCTTTTTGGATTTAACCACTTCTTGATCAGCTTTAAGAATTCTTTTCTATTTGATTCTTTTATAGTAATATAATAAATTTGTGTCAATGGAATAGTAAATTTTTTGACCTCTTACTATTAAACAAACCCCCTTAGGAATAGAATCCTCAGGGGGTTCAAATTAAAGTAT
>JBARPA010000410.1:0-2286 GCA_049642665.1 Candidatus Zixiibacteriota bacterium | reverse complement strand
CTAATATCCCATCCTGGGTATCAGCAACAAGATTATTGAACTCCCATTCCCCGGGTTCCAGATTGATATTGGTCATCCGGATAAGAGGAATTCTGTTCCACCCGTCTGCCCTCATGGTACCATTGCTTTGCTCGCCTACAACTCCGGCAGTTTCCCGGGAGGTAAGATAACCCACAAAAAGTCCATTCTTAACCAGATAAACCCTTTGTGCTTTTACCCCCTCGTCATCGTAGCCAAAACTGCCCAGCCCACCGGGAATAGTCGCATCCGCTGTGATTGTCACCTTATCCGATCCGTATTTCAAATTATTCTTTTTATCCAGGCTCAAAAAGCTTCCCCCGGCAAGGCTGATCTCCGTTCCCAGGACTCTATCCAGCTCCGTAGGATGTCCGCACGACTCGTGCACCTGCAGAGCCATCTGCCCGCCGGTGATAATTATTGTGGTGGTGGTATCGGGACAGGGCTCAGCAACAAGAAGCTGCAGGGCTTCCTCCCTCACCTTTTCAGCGTTCTCATACAACTTCATTTCTTTTACGAACTCATAGCCCCGGGTGGCGAAATCACCTCCAAAGGAGGTGGGGTAAGAGCGTCTCTGGACCTCCGAACCATCCACCGCAGTGGCAGAAATCCCTGCTCCGCTCTGAAGAATCGACTGCTCAATAAATGCTCCCTCGGTTGAAGCGAAAATCTTGTCAGTTTTAATAAAAGCTATACTTCCTTCCGCCACCTTTATCTTATCGCTCTTTAACAAAATCTCAGTGGAATCCAGAAGTAGTTCGATTTTCTTATCCAGAGGAACACCGAACGGGTCAATTGAGTATTGGGATGTGAACTTATCCACATAGGGTTCAGTTTCGGTCAGAACCACGTCCTCCTTTTTAGTGGTAGCGCTGGCCTTAGCGATCTGGATAGCTTGATTGGCTACCTTTTTCATCTCCGCTTCCGTTAAAATGGAGCTGGATGCAAAACCCCAGGCGCCATCAACAATCACCCTGATTCCAAATCCCTGGTTTTCGTTCTTGGAAAGAGACTCCACGCCTTTGTTTTTTACCTTGATATTCTCCTTCAGAGTTTTTAGCTGCCTGATGTCTGCGTAATCCACCTTCTTTTTCTTGAGGTAATCAACGATCGATTTTAATTTATCCTTCAAACTATCCTCCTTTCATTATGATAACAAACTCGCTTCTCCCACTCCTACAGAAAGTCAAGGGGAAAATGTAAAAAAAGGAAGTTTTTAAGTCAAGAGAAATCTTTTAAAATAGCCCAAGAAACCAGATATATAAAAGGATTCATTGTTTCAAGAAGTTGAATAAAAGAAGTCCCCTTGCCAAGTCAAAGACGGGTGGTTTCATGCAAGGGAGCAGGAGGCACTTTGCAGTGCAAATGAAATCTAAGAAATCCTGTGCTTATGTCAATAAAGAAATTATAAAATATGATTTTAGTTAAGAAAAAAATGGCTGGAAAAACACAGAATAGGCCAAGGCAGGAGGAGATCACCCAGACAGGTGGGCGATTGCTCTAAATGTTCTTTGACAGGTGAATATTACTTCAGCAGAAGCATCTTTTTAGAATCGACGTAGTGGTCTGTTTTTAATTTGTAGACGTAAATGCCACTTGAGACTGTTCTGCCAGAATTGTCTTTTCCGTCCCAGGTGACAGATTTCATTCCAGCGATTTGAAACTCATCTGCCAGCACCCGAACTCTTTGCCCCATGATATTGTATATACATAAATTAATCCGGGCTGCCTCCTTTAAACGGTATTGGATATCAGTTTCAAGGTTAAACGGATTGGGGTAGTTCTGATATAAGGTAATTATATCAACGTTGATGTTAACCTGATTATCAGAAAGATCCTCCTTTATTGACGTAACTTCACACACATTGGTGATTTGAGTAGGTGATAATGTCACTCCTGTAGCAGGAACGGTGATTACAAAAGTGGGAGAGTTTACAACCGTTGGTGGAGCCGTAACAGAGAAAGAGGGACTCGAGACAGTTGATGTTACAAATTCACCGATACAAGCGTTCCCCAGGGAATCGAGCTTGGTCAGCATTATATCCCCATTACCAGCCCCAAAAGAGCGTGTCCCTCCCGACACAATATACCCTCCATCTGTGGTCTGCTGGACAGAACGGCCATTATCATAATCACTGCCCCCGTAGGTGCGGCTCCACAGGGTGTTACCCAGAGAGTCGGTCTTGATCAGATAGACATCATAATCGCCGGTACCAAAAGACCATGTATATCCCACCACAATATACCCTCCATCTGCGGTCTGCTGGA
>JBARPA010000409.1:0-8342 GCA_049642665.1 Candidatus Zixiibacteriota bacterium | reverse complement strand
TGAGTCTGTCCTTGTGATTTCCTCCCTGAAGAAGAAAAACCTGATGAGTTTTCTTTTGTATGGCGTTCTTTATTTGCGAGGATATCTTCTGTTCCTCAGAACTTAAGCTCTGATCTGAATCAGCTAGAACTCTATCAGACACCATTAACTCCCTTTGTTTCTCCTTCTGGATTATCTCTATTATGTCTTTCTTTTCTAACTCTTTCAGTGTTCGGATGGGTGATTTGAAGATCTGCTTAAACTTCTCCAGGGAGAGCTCTCCTTTATTCTCCCTTAAGGTCTGGAAAAACTGCCACTGCCTGGGGGCTTTGCGTTTGAGCCTTTCCAATTCATCTTCACCGGGTAAAGGTTCTTTTGCCATGATAATTGTCTGGTATACACTCTTTCCCCTGGACAAAGGAGGTTGGAAGTAAAACTCAATTCTCTTCTTCATTTTCAGATGGGAAAGGTTGGTCCATATTTCTTTGTAACCCAGCTTTTTTATGATGGAGACCATTTTTATCTGCTGCTTTTTTTTCAGAAGATTCAGGATTTCATTTTGTTTTAGGGGGAGGTTTTCAATTTTTTTCTCATCGTATTCAGATTTTTTAACCCGGATGGAGCCTTCCCTCTGAAGCTCTGGAGGAAGTGCTGCTTTTAAGGCTTCACCCCAGGAGCAGAAATAATATCTGGAAACATATTCAGTTAGCTTCAACATTTTCTCGGAGAAAAGAGGCTCTGGATCCAAAATATCGATTATTTCTTTCACCCCTTTGGTTTTCGTCTGTATAATGATTTCCACTACAAAACCGGAAACGAATCTTTTCTCCAGAGGGACCAAAACTTTTTGGCCCGATTTTATTTTTCCCTCAAGGTCTGAGGGAATCTGATAAGTAAACACTCTTCTTACCGGAAAAGGTAAGGCAATCTGGGCGTACATCTGAGATACCCTTTATAGATAAAGTAAAGAAAAAGGCAGTAGAAAAAATCCACTGCCTTTATCCGGTAGCCTTAATCATTTTATTGACCTTCTGCCTTTTCAGCGGCTTCCATAGCTTTTTCTCTCCATCCCTTTTTGGTGTAGGCAATGCTCAAGGTACTCCAGACCTCTTTGTTGTCAGGATTTATTTCCACCACTTTTTCCAGAATCTCAATTGCCTTATCAGTCTTTTCCTGCTGGAACAGAGACTGTCCCAGATACTGCAAAGCCTCCAGATCATCCGGATCCAGATCCACTGCCTTCTGGAAGTCCGTCTCCGCCAGGTTGTAGAACTCCTTTTGCTTTTCCACCAGTTGTTTGGATTTATCGATCAATCTCTGATCTTTGGGATTTTGTTCCATGGAGTCCTTGACAGTCACCAGCGTCTTGTACATCCTGATAGCCTCATTCAGATACAAAATTCCCCGATTATAGTAAGCATCTTTATAGTTTGGATCTAACTCAACGACTTTATCATAGGCCACCTTAGAGCTATCCGGCAGACGCAAAAGCTCAAAAATAGTGGCCATATTGATGTAGGCGTTGACATTCTGAGGATCCATCTGCAGTAGTTTCCGGTATACCTCGATTGATTTGTCATACTCCTTGCAGTTAAATGAGATCTGTGCCTGGGCATTCAAGACCTTGATATCGTCAGGCTTAACATTATAGGCTTCGTTACTGTATTTCAGCGCCTGCTCGCAGTTATCCATCTTCATGGTTTGAGCTGCTGCATTGAGATAGGATTCGTATCTAGTGGGGTCGATAATGATGGCCATCTTGAATTTCTCCAGAGCTTTTTCCAGACTGTCCTTATCAGCGTCAGCTACCCCGGAATTGAACATAGCCACCCATTTGTCCTCTCTGATTTCCTGGATCTCTTTTTTGAACAGGGGGCTTAATTCCAGAGAGCTATCGAAGTGTTTCGCCATCTCCGGATACATCCTTTTATCCGAGTAGATCTTGCCCAGAAGAAAATGCGCCTCGGCATTTTCGGGATTGTGTTCCAGCTCCAGCTGCAGCTGTTTGACAGCGTTGTCGTAATCCGGCGGCCTGAGCTTGAGGTAGATTTTGGCTGAGGTTAAATACTGCGATTTAACCCCGCAGCCATAAACCAGAAAGATTGACACCAAAAGTCCCAGAACAACAACGAAGTACTTGGAATTTCTCATTCCTCCCTCCGGTAATTAGTTAAAATTTAATTTCATTAGATTACAGGTTTTTGCCTTTTACTAAAATACTTCATTTAAGGAAAATCAGGTTATCTAACATATCTTACAGTATAGGTTATGACCTTTTCCTCATCCGGCTGCACCGGTATTTTGTACTCGATGGTCTGAGCGTCCTTTTTATTGTATTCGAAATTAGATCTAATTATCTCCCATTCCGCATAATATAAAAGATGCTCCACCACGGTTACCTCAATTGCCTCTTTCTTGTGATTGCGCAGCTTTATCTCGTATGATTCCTCCCAGACGTCATCTGAGATTCTTTTATAATCTGTTCTTTTCCTTTCGCCCACCACATCGAAGGCATCACCCAGATAGACCCTTACCTTCTCATTCTTTGGAGTGTGATCAATTTTATCCTCGCCTACAAATTCCAGGGATTTGTCCACATCCTCCTTGTAAACCCTGATTTTCCCCTCGGGCAATGGGATTCCCAGTCCCTGCTCCTGGGAATTCACAAACTCTAAATTGACTTTGACCTTTTTGGCTTCCCTTGCCCCATCGTAAATGAATATCTTGTCCACTTTAACTTTCTCTGTGGGGAACAGGGTGATCTGTTTTATCTCTTTATCCTTTATGGTTGCCGGACGCTTCAGGGTATACAGGTGATATTCGAAAAATGCTTTCTCCTCAAAGGGACGGGCCATCTCCACTGCTTCCAGCTCTATTCCTTTGGCCAGGAGCGGCCTTACCCTTCTTTCCTCCACCCGATGGACCTCACCTGCAACCAGCTTCATCTTGGCCTCTTTATAGGTGGCGCCGGACCTGTTGTTGATTGAGACCCAGCCGGCAATCTCTAAATTCTGATCCTTTTCATCCACCACCCCCACATACTCAGCATGCCAGTTGATGCCGGTGGTAAGATAGCTTACCTGGGCTTTTTGTTTTCCCTGAATCTGAGATTCAAGCCACCAGAGAAGGGTGGGCTGGGTTATCAGACCCTCGGGCAAAGAGGGGAAGAACAGATCCATAACCTCGGATCTGGAGACGATTCTTATTCCACCATCCTTTTCCTTTAAGGTCAGATTATCGGATGCATAGGATAGAAGTACCCCGGTGTAAAGCTTTTCGCCTTTGGTTTTTATCTGGATCTCCTTATCCACGTATTTCTCCAGAATTTTATCTGAGCTCACCAGATCGAACTGGTAGTTCTGCTCCAGTATCATGACCTTATCAGGTGAGTCCACCGCCTTGAAATGAACCGAGGTGGGATCGATTTGAGCTGCCACATTGGTGAACTTTATCTCGTTTTTCCCTTTTTGGAAATCGAGCATGCGGGTGTCTTTTACCAGGGCTAAATCCTTGTTATAGATGGTTATGGCAATCTCCTGACCAAAGGCTATACAGGCCAGGAATAAAAACAGACCCAAACTTATAATCAAAATCCTTTTCATGGCATCTTCTCCCTTAAAGATTTTAACTTATTGGTTTACCATCCTAAGACCATTTCCAGGTTTTTATTTAATTTATCCAGCATTTTTTGGTAATCTTCTTTTTTAGCTCTTTCTTTCTCGATTATATTCTTGGGAGCCTTTTTCAGGAAGTAGTCGTTGGAGAGCTTCTTAGTGGTTTTATCTAAGAGTGTAGTAATCCTCTGGATTTCCTTTTGCAGTCTTTTTCTTTCCACCTCCGGGTCGATAAGGCCTTCAAGAATAACGAATACCTCCATATCCTTTATTACAGCGCTGGCCACTTTGGGCGGCCTTTTTATCCGCTGTCCAATTTTCAGCTCATCCACCCGTCCCAGATTCAGGATATAATGTTTATTATCATCAACGGTCCTAATAAGATCCTTTTTATCTATCTTAAGTAAAACTTGAGCTTTTTTGGCTGGCGGGATATTGATCTCGGATCTGATGTTCCGGATAGCGGATACCACGTCCTGAACACTCTGCATTCTCTCCTCGAGTGCTGAATCGATGTAATCGGGATTGGAATAGGGCCATTTGGACAACATCAGGGTCTGGTCTGAATCCTCAGGCTCAAGATTATAAAGCCGGTGCCAGATCTCCTCGGTGATGAAAGGCATAAAGGGATGAAGGAGCTTTAATATGTTGTCCAGAAGGAGTAAGGCTAATTTCTGAGCTTGAATTTTTTCCTGATTGTCATCCGGCAGGCCAAATCTGGGTTTTACCAGCTCCACCCACCAGTCACAGAAATCATGCCATACAAAGTCATACAATACCTTGACGGAGGAATTGAAACGGTAATCCCCCATAAGCTGGGTAACATCCTGGACGGTCTTATTCAAACAACTCAGGATCCAGCGGTCAGCTAATTCCAGATGGTCATCCTCGATTTTCAAATCGGCTTTGTTCAAATCGAGGGATTTGAGATTCGCCATCACGAATTTGGAGGCATTCCACAATTTATTGGCGAAGTTACGTCCGATTTGAAAGGTGTTAAAGGAGATATAGGGATCCTGTCCCTCAGGGGTTACCAGGATCATGCTCACCCTCAAGGCATCGGTGCCATATTCCTTTATTATGTCCAGAGGGTCGATCCCGTTGCCCAGGGATTTGCTCATCTTGATTCCCCGGGCATCCCTGACGGTTCCGTGAATATATACATCGGAGAAGGGGATATCTCCCATAAACTCCAGGCCAGCCATGATCATCCGGGCCACCCATAAAAATATTATCTCCGATGCGGTAAACAGGGCTTTGGTAGGGTAGAAGCTTTGAAGTTCTTTGGTTTTATCCGGCCAGCCGAAGGTGGAAAAGGGCCAGAGCCATGAGGAAAACCAGGTATCCAGAACGTCCGCATCCTGCTTCAGATTGGTGGAGTTACATTTGGTGCATTTTTTGGGGGGGGTTTTATCCACTATCAACTCCCCACAATCCAGGCAATACCATACCGGTATGCGATGTCCCCACCACAACTGGCGGGAGATGCACCAGTCGCGGATATTCTCCATCCAGTGCATATATACCTTGGTCCAGTGCTCCGGATGGAACCTGATTTTGCCGGACTTTACCGCCTCAATGGCCGGCCCTGCCAGAGGTTTCATTCTGACGAACCACTGCTCCGAAAGATAGGGCTCGATATTGGTATTACACCTATAGCAGTTTGCTATGGGAACGGTATAAGGCTCTGTTTTCTCCAGAAGCTTTTTCTTTTTGAGCTCAGCCAGTAAAGCTTTCCGACATTCATATCTGTCCATTCCTGCGAATTTTCCGGCATCTTGATTCATGGTTCCGTCCGGATTCATCACCGAGATCCGATCCAGGTTGTGCCGGACACCCATTTCGAAATCGTTGGGGTCGTGGGCCGGGGTTACCTTAACCGCGCCCGTGCCAAATTTGGGATCAACGTAATCGTCCGCTATAATGGGCAGTTCCCTGTCCAGAATGGGAAGAATGGCCGATTTTCCCACCAATTTCTTGTAGCGCTTATCATCCGGATTGACCGCCACTGCAGTATCCCCCAGCATGGTATCGGGCCTGGTGGTTGCCACGCTTATGTATTTGTCGCTTCCTTTGAGCTTATATTTGATGTACCAGAGATTACTTTCCTTTTCCTCTCTTTCCACCTCGTCATCGGAAAGGGAGGTCTGGCAGCGGGGGCACCAGTTGATAATGTATTTACCCCGATAGATCAGACCCTTTTTATAGAGGTGGACAAATACCTCCAGAACCGCCTGGGACAGCCCTTCATCTAAGGTAAATCGGGTGCGATCCCAATCGCAGGAGCAGCCGATTTTCTTAAGCTGATTCAGGATGGTCTTGCCGTTTTTCTCCTTCCATTCCCAGGCCAATTTCACGAATTTTTCCCGGCCGATGCTTTCTTTGGTCTTTCCCTCTTTTGCCAGGTTTTTCTCAATTACCACCTGGGTGGCAATGCCGGCATGATCTATTCCCGGGAGCCATTCCACCTCATATTGCTGAAGCCTTTTCCATCTGGCCAGGATGTCCTGCAGGGTGTTATTCAGGGCATGTCCCAGATGAAGGATGTCCGTCACGTTTGGGGGTGGGATTACGATGCTATAAGGGGTCTTACCATTCTCGGGCTGAGCGTGGAAAAAGCGACCATTCAGCCAGAAATCATACCATTTGTCCTCTGTTAATTTGGGATCGTAATGCTTGGGTAGTTCCTCAATCCGCATAAAAGATTATCCTCCTAAATTTACAAAACTAACACAACTCCCGATTTTTGTCAAGCTCTATAAAAAAAAACAAAAAGAAATTGAATCCTAAGGATTATTAACTATATTCCTACGTAGATATTGTAATTTAGCTTGTTTTATTAGTCTCCGAATGGCGAAAAAGTTAAAACCAGAAGAATTCGAAAAGCTGGTCAAATTAATGGCCAAACTCAGGTCAGAAAAGGGCTGCCCCTGGGACCGAATCCAGACTCATAAATCCTTAATGCCCTACCTGTTGGAGGAATCATACGAGGTTCTGGATACTATAGAGGCCAAAGATGACAAAAAGCTCAGGGAGGAGTTAGGGGATCTGCTTCTGCAGATCGTTTTCCATTCCCAGATAGCAAAAGAAAGAGAGAAATTCGATATCAACGGGGTAATCCGGGATCTGATCAAAAAACTGGTTGAACGACATCCTCACGTATTCAAAAAAGAGGAGAAAATCTCCTCAGAACAGGTGATAAAGAAGTGGGAGCATATCAAGATAACCAATGAAAACCGGAAGATGTTGTCCGGAATTCCCAGGACCCTTCCAGCGCTTTTAAAAGCTTACCGGGTTCAGGAGAAGGTGGGGAGGGTAGGATTTGACTGGAAGGAAAAAGACGACATACTTTTGAAGCTGGAGGAGGAGCTGGAGGAGTTCAAAAGCATATACAAAAGGAAAAAATCCAGGCTCAAAGAGGAGGAGATCGGGGACATATTTTTCACCCTGGTGAATTTATCCCGACATATGAACATAAACCCGGAATTCGCCTTAAGAAGGACCATCAATAAATTCATTAAAAGATTTAATTACGTTGAAAAAGAGCTGAAAAAGAAGGGGAAATCATTAAGCAAAGCCACCCTTGAGGAGATGGATGATCTGTGGGAAAAGGCAAAGGGGAAAAGACGTCGATCTTAACATTTATTATCTATCTCAAGTTCCATAAAAGTTGCGCCCTCTATTGGGTTGTAGCGATAGGGTTCGATCTCCTTAAATCCTAATGAACGATAAAGAGCTATGGCTTGCTTCATAGAGGGCACAGTATCCAGACGCATAGATTTATAGCCCATCTCACGAGCTTTCTGGATGATAACTATAGAAAGTTCTTTTCCGATCCCTTTACCTCTGAAAGCTTTTCGCACATAAAGCCTTTTCATCTCGCAGATATTTTCATCCATTTTTCTCAAAGCCACGCATCCGGCAATTTTTTCCTTATCTTTGGCTAAGAGGATACATCCATCTGGAGGAGCATATTGGCTAGGCAGTTCATTGAATTCCTCCTTAAAATGTTGAAAAGCCAGGTCAAAGCCTAAAGATTCAGCATATTCTTTAAATAGCTCCCTAATATTTTCAATATCTTTTTCTGATTGTACTGAAACCAGATCAGGCATTTTTTAGAAGGTTAAAATCGCGCCGATGACAATATAGTGCAGCAGGGCGAAAGTGTAAACCTCGCCCGCATCAGCTCCACCCTCAAGAATTCTGTAGCCAAATTTGAGATCGACGTTTTGAGCCATATCGTATTCCACCCCCAGAAAAACGTCCTCAGCTCTGCCCTGAGGAGCAGCCAGGGCATCCCCGTCCAGCACTAAAGTCCAATTTCTTGAAAATCTCCATTCACCCCTGAAATTAATCAAAGGCACAAAGCCGGTATTTTTCTTTTCAGCTTCCTTGTTACCACCTTTCAGGCTAATAGAGGCATCTCTGATCTTGGCAGTAAAGCCCAGCCCAAACTGTATATCCTTATTATCATAAAATTTATATCGATAGGTAAGGCGGTAGGAATCAAATCTATAGATCGATTTAAGTTTAGTGTTTGGTGGAAATTCCTCATCTTCGAATCTCACTGTTTTGTTAACGCTCCCGTCAGCTTCCAGGCGAAGCGGGGCAAATAAAGCGGTTATGGTGTGTTTATCATTTATTTTATAAATCAGCTTAGCTCTGGAGAATAGGTTAGGGTCGGTTTTAAGATCATCAGTGAGAGAAATATCAGTCCCGGTCTCATTCGGAATCCGAACATCATTATAT
>JBARPA010000408.1:0-4662 GCA_049642665.1 Candidatus Zixiibacteriota bacterium | reverse complement strand
CCATTTGACCTTCAGTAAAGGGAGGACCCTGTAGGTACCCCCTTTCTTCTCCAACAGCCGGGGTATTGAGGCTGTGGACCAACAAAGCAAAAGCGACAAGGGACAACGACACTACCCCGAACATAAGAATAAAGTTTTTGAGTGGCATGACGCACCTCGTTTGGTTTAAAGGTTAATCTTTCAGTGAAGAAAAAGTCCCCCTGTTGCAAAATCCTACGCCAAATCAAAGCACCATTTCCACCTCCTTGAAAAAGAGGTTCAGCGACAAGTTCTTTATCTTACTGGCCCCCAGCCAAAGACAGCCATATCACACAGAAACTAAGTCTCGAGATATTACCTGTAACCAGATGGGTAAGGAAATGTAAAGTATCTAATTATATTATACTAATTTATGCGGGTTTGTCAAGGATTTTTTGAAAGGACTTTCGAGAAGCCCTTAAATGTCCTTGCGAGGAGTCAATATAGACGACAAAGCAATCTCCCACTGATTGAACGAAAGAGGGATTGCTTCCCCCGCCTTTGGCGGGGTCGCAATGACGATGAATGTCGCAATGACGGTACTATGCTTAATGGAATTGGAGTGCAAAAAATTGTTTTTGCAATGGCAACCCATATGGGTTGCACTCCTGATTCTCGGGCAGATGCGCCCCGATGAATCGGGATTTCGCCAAGCTCAAGAGGTCTGCCCCTACGAACTCGGATTTATCTAACCACCAAATACCAATCTACCATAAACAAAAAGGGCGGAGGTCCCGATAAATCGGGATTTCGCCAAGCTCAATTAACTCCGCCCCTACGCGATTTTGTTCCCCATGGTAGGCCCACCCTGCCTCAAGGTGGGTTTTGTCCTTGATCGTCCCCACAACATATTAAGAAGGGATTGGAAATTAAGAAGAAGAGCGGGACGACTCATTCGTCTCTGCATTCATTACTTTGAAGTAGGAAAGCTTCGCAGGAGTCTCCTCCGGCAGGAACACCTCATTGGCTGTCCCTGTGGTGTGTAGTTTGATCAATCCCTTGGAACCCGCTTCCCTGATGAAGTCTTTGAACTTCTTGAAATGTCTGCCTCTAGAGTCTTTAAGTTTTGTTTCGTCGAATCCCTTGATTCGATCCTTCAATCTTAATTTAAGGTACGCAAGAACTGTTGGTTTTCGGTTTTGGCGGGCAAGCTTCACCTCCTCGACCAGTATCGGGTAAGGGTCAGCGGAGCTTCCGGACCTTTTTGCAACTTTTACATCCTCGCGTGGAACGAGGCCCTCCACGATGTCTTCATAAAGTATAGTATCGTCGGCCACTTCCGTCAGGTCCGAAGAAAGCGCTTTTCCAACAGCAAGAATTACAACCTTCCGTCCCATCTGACGAAGTTCGATGACCAACGGAATATAATCTCTGTCACCCGAAACCAAGACGAGTGTGTGGATGTTTGGGTTTGTGTAAAAAGTCTTCATAGTATGGACGCAGATCGTTGCGTCCACACTGCTCTTTGCTCTTGATCTATCCCTGGGATTCATATGTGAGAGAGGACAGAAGACCGGCTGGATACCTGCACGGAAGAGAAACGGGACGCTTGCTGCGAAGAGGGTCCAGTCTCCGAATGCTTGGCTGCATGCCACTCGCCCGAATCTGCTTGCAGCATCAAGAACCTGCTCAAGGTTTGGGTATGCATCGTAGTAAGAGCGTATCGAATAGAAGAGATTATCGTAGTCGATAATGACAGCGACATCTCCATTCTCGGTGGGCTGCTTTTCATGCATCATAATCCTTTCCTCTTTTGATTCGAACTATGGTTTAAATAATTTTTTCATAAAACTCTCTGTACTTTGATCTCTTGATACATCGGCATTAGCAAATGCCGATGTTTACCAGCTTCGCGAATTCGTATTCCCGAACCATCAATAATTGCTTTTGAAAACAAAGGGATCCAATCTTTTAATTCCATTAATTATCCTTTGTCATAAAGTACATAACTGCTCTTATACAGTTCGTTATAAGAATCTTTGTGTCCCCTGGCTCCAACCAAAGATGCCATATTCCGGGTAAGCTTAGTCTGGACATATTGCCTGTAACCCGATCCCTGAGTAAAACCATAATATTTACAGAAGAAATTATAATCATTTATGCAGGTTTGTCAAGGATTATTTTTGAAGGAGTGTTGTGTAGCCCTTAAATGTCATTGCGAGGAGCCCGTATGGACGACGAAGCAATCTCTCATTGATTGAACGAAATAGGGATTGTTTCGCTCTGCTCGCAATGACGGTACTATGCTTGATAGAATTGGAGTGCAAAAACTTGTTTTTGCAACAATAAATTGTTGCACTCCTTTTTTTCGGGCAGACACGGGGGTCTGCCCCTACATTTACTGTTCGGTGGCTTTTGCCCGCTCCTCCTGGGTCATATTCGCTAATCGCTTGACTTCATTCACATCCAGACCTAATCCTTCAGCTACACGACTTCCATACTCCTGATGTGCTTTATAGAATATGGCGGTTTGGCGCAGCTGGATGCGTTTCTGTGCTTTGCCCAGGTGATCTACAATGTTGCCGATAAGGTGGTCTCGATCTTCATCTGTCATAACTTTGCTGTAGAGCGTACCTGCCTGCACAAAATCGTCATTGGGATGGGTGAAGGGGTGACGGCCGGCTTTGCCTGAAAGCTCGAATGGAGGCTCACCTGCGGTTGGGTCTGGCTCGGGTCCGCCGAAGCTGTTGGGCCAGTAATTGGGTCCGCTGCCCTGGTTGTCGCCAACACGCATGAACCCATCACGCTGGTAACTGCTCTCTGCAGCATGTTTGGGTGCATTGACTGGTAGCAAATGATAGTTGGGACCCAGCCTGTGAAGGTGGGTATCATGATAGGAGAAAATTCTTGCTTGCAGCATCTTGTCAGGTGAAACGGCTATGCCGGGTACCACGTTTCCCGGGCCAAAAGCTGCCTGCTCCATTTCTGCAAAATAGTTGACCGGGTTGCGATCTAAAACCAGCTTTCCGATCTTGATGGGCGGAACTTCTCCGTGCGGCCAGACTTTGGTGATATCAAAGATATCCCAGGGGAAATTCTTGGCCTTCTCCGGTGTCAGAATCTGCATCTCAAGAGTCCAGGAGGGAAAATCACCCTTTTTGATGGAGTTATACAGGTCACGAGTGGCGTGATCCGGATCTTCACCACAAAGCCGCGTCGATTCCTGGAGGGTCAGGGTTTTAATTCCCTGATCCGTTTTGAAATGGTACTGGACCCAGAAATACTCCCCCTTCTCGTTGTACCATTTATAGGTGTGGCTGCTGTAGCCGTTCATGTGCCTATAGGTGGCTGGTGTTCCCCTGTCGGAGAAAAGCACGGTGACCTGATGAATGGATTCAGGCGTAAGTGACAAAAAGTCCCAGAACATATCCGGGTCAGGCAGGTTGGTTGCCGGGTTGCGCTTCTGAGTATGGATGAAGTCTGGAAACTTGAGCGGATCGCGGATGAAAAATACCGGCGTGTTGTTCCCTACCAGGTCATAATTGCCTTCCTCGGTGTAGAATTTAACTGCAAAGCCGCGTGGATCTCGCACAGCATCTGCCGACCCCCGCTCACGACCAACAGTGGAAAACCGTACGACGACTTCGGTACGTTTGCCCACTTCCGATAGAAATTTCGCTCTGGTATACTTGGTTACATCGGCAGTAACCTCAAAATACCCATACGCACCCGCTCCCTTTGCATGCACCACTCTTTCGGGAATACGCTCCCGGTCGAAGTGAGCCAGTTTCTCCAAAAGGTGAGCATCCTGCATGAGTACGGGACCCCGTTCTCCTGCTGTGAGACTGTTCTGATCGTCAGGCACAGGGATTCCAAAAGCTGTGGTTAGCTTCTTTTTTTTCTTTTTCACTTTTGACCTCCTTTTCTTACTATGAATTAAAAATTAAATGACTATTCATAATATGCTACCATTTAAGAAATTTACGCACCTTTCAATTTATATTGTTGACTAATTTACCTTCTCCTAACCTCAAGAAGGGTATTTCCATACACATGTCGAGAGTAATATGTACATGCCATACTGCAGAGGGATAAACCCTCCCTGGCCGGCACGCTGCTACATGTAAAGGAGTTTTTATGGTTCCGATGCTTCTTCAATGTTATTGCGAGGAGACCCCGCGCTTTTGAAGGAGTGCGACGAAGCAATCTTTTGCGCCAGAGGCGGATCTGTCTATGACAGACATTCTTTGATTCATGCAAAGAGAGATTGCTTCGCTCTGCTCGCAATGACGGTACTATGCTTAATAGAGTTGGAGTGCAAAAACTTGTTTTTGCAATGGCAACAATAAATTGTTGCACTCCCATTTTTCGGGCAGACGCGGAGGTCCGCCCCTACATTTTCTATCAGGTGGTCCACAGGATATTGAGATGAAAATCCCCGAAACGGGTCTTGCCTGCCAGGCCAGGGACAACACTTTCACCACCAACAAAGGAATTTTCTGAGAAAATTACACCAGGTGCAGCACTATTGTAAGTACGGTGATAAAAATTATCGCCAGGCTCCAGTACAGGGGATTGTGCCAATTTGATTTCTTGTTTTTATCTTTTTTAACAGCACCTCTGGTGATAAGATAAATGATCACTAAATAGGCGGGACCATTTGACGAAATCATGTCCGGTTTTAAGTGAAGCACAGTCTTGAGT
>JBARPA010000407.1:0-9500 GCA_049642665.1 Candidatus Zixiibacteriota bacterium | reverse complement strand
AAGCCCGGGTAAAAGCCATTTTAGACATAAGGGTGCTTTCTGTGATCTGATTTTGTAACTGAGATAGGTAGTAATTTTCGGAGGAGGTGAAAATCACGCTGGTGATCGATACCCCCATAACCATCCCCAAATTTCTCATGGTGGCCAAAACCCCGGCAGCTCTGCCATAGTTTTCCTGGGATACCGAACCCATAATGGAGCTGTTATTGGGTGAATAGAACATACCCGCTCCCAGGCCTAAAGCTATCAGTCTAAAAACCACGTCCTTATAATTTGAATTCACATCCAGCTGCAACAGGGAAAGAATGGAGATACCAATTAAAACAAGTCCCGCGGTGGTGAGAAATCTGGTTCCGATTTTATCTGAAAGCCAGCCGGAAACAGGAGCAATCACCGACAAGCACAAGGGAACCGTGATCAAAATCCATCCCATCTGTGAGGGTGAAAGCTCCAGCACCCGGATCAGGTAAAAAGGCATCAAAAAAATCACGGAAAGATGGGAAAGGTATGCTAAAAAGACGTTCAGGTTACCGATGCCAAAGATGCGGTGGCGAAAAAACGATAACTGGATAATGGGATTTTTCGATTTGGTCTCGGTTACTAAAAAGAGGGTGCCAAAAAACAAAAAGCCCGCAAACAGCCAATGAGTAGAGGGTGATCTCCAGCCAATGTTCTGCCAGTGGTTCAAGCCCAAGAGCAAAAAGATCAAACCACAAACTAAAAAGAAAGCGCCCTTGAAATCAAATTTCTGACTCAGTAACAGGACAGGTCGCTTCTTGAGAATCAAAATTGCCAGATCCAAACCGACAATACCTAACGGTATGTTTAAATAAAATATCCATCTCCAGCTCAGTTTCTCAAGTATGAATCCACCCATGGGTGATCCGCAGGTCAATCCAATGGCCACAATTCCTCCGATTAAGCCTAAGGCTTTTCCCCTTTCAGTATCAGGGAAAGTTTCAGTGATCAAGGCAGCGCTGTTGGCAACCATCATGGCACCACCGGTTGCCTGAATCACACGGAAGATAATGAGCTGATAAATTCCTCCTGACACGGAACACAATATCGTCCCACAGGTGAAGACCAGAAAGCCCGAAGTGTAAATTAATTTTCTTCCTATTATATCTGCCATTCGACCAAGGGTGATAAGAAGACTGGAGGTGGTCAGAAGATAGGCCATCATGACCCAGGCGACCACTGACAATTTTACCTGAAAGTAATTTGAAATGGTGGGGAGAGAAATGTTTACGATGCTGGCATTTAAAGTCCCCATAAAAGTTCCCATTCCCACCACCAGCATGACCCACCATTTGCCCCTGGATTCGTCTGGATATCTTACACTACGCATTTAAACTTCTTTTCAAGGATCAGGATGAGTTCTTGACATACTCATTAGAAATCAGAGGGATTTTTTCTTAGAATATCGCCAAGAATGGCAGCACCAATAAATCCGGCTTCATTGCCCAGAGTAGCTTTTTTCATTTTAAAATTCCCTGCCGAGGGATTGATTCTTTTTCTCACCTGGGAATCTACTATCTTTATGAATTTACTGCCAGCTTGGCCCACTCCACCGCCGATCACTATTACCTCTGGATTTAGGAGATTAACTGCACTGGCAATAGCAGTCCCTAAGTATACAGAGATTTCCTCCACCACTTGAGTAGCTAGATTGTCACCCTTTTTGAAAGCCTCAAATATCAATTTATTGGACAACTTCTTCAAGTCCCCTTTCAGCCAGTTAAAAAGAATGGACCTCCTTCCCTTTCTCAAGAAACTTTTTGTTCTCTCGCCTATAGCCGGAGCTGCAGCATAAGATTCCACGCATCCGATGTTACCGCATCTGCACTTTCTGCCATTGTATTTTATACTGGTGTGCCCGAATTCAGCCCCGGCATATTTTGATCCCCGGAAGAGTTTACCATCCAGAATTATACCCCCGCCGATTCCCGTTCCTATAGTCAGAAACAGGCAATTCCTGTATCCCTTAGCTGCACCGAATCTGTGTTCAGCCAATCCCATCAGGTTGGCATCATTATCCGCATAGATGGGGGTATCAAACTCTTTTTTCAGTTCCTGTTTGATGTTGACATTTTTAAGCTGGGGCAAATTGGGAATCATTCCCATTATCTTACCGATTTTTACATCCACAGTTCCAGGACATCCCACACCGATCGAGTCAATTTTTATGCCCTTTTTCTTCGCATATTCCATTAATCCATTAATTGATTTTTTTATATTGGAAATTATGACCTCCTTGCCCAGGGAGGTCTGGGTGGAAAGCATTGATCTGGTGATAACATTGCCCGAGGAGGTCTGTACAATTCCCGCTTTGATATTAGTCCCCCCAAGGTCCACCCCGATACTGTATGAATTTTTTCTCAATTAGCAGCTTCCCTTTTATTATAGACCTCAATTCCGATTGTGAGTATGTTCATAGCCTTTTTCAAATCGTCCACATTTAGAACATAAGCGATTCTGGCTTCGTCGGTGCCTTTGCCCGGTGTAGCGTAAAAACCAGGTCCGGGAGCTAACATGGTAGTCTGATTTTTAAAATTGAAATCGGTTAGCATCCATCTTGTGAAATCCTCTATATCCTGAACTGGCAGTTTAGCCATAATGTAGAAGGCGCCCTGTGGCTTTATGCACACCACTCCGGGAATTTGCAGAAGCTCATCGTAAACCAGATCTCTCCGCCTTTTATATTCCTCCTTTATCTTCAGAAAATAATCCTTTTGGATCTTCAAAGCCTGGGTTGCCGCATGTTGTTCAATGGAGGGAGAGCAGAGCCTGGCTTGACCCAACCTGAGAGCAGTGGTCATTACCTTCTGGTTCTTGCTGGCCATGCACCCGATTCTGGCTCCACAGGCGCTGAAGCGTTTGGAGATGCTGTCTAAAATAATAACTTTATCTTGCATATCATTTAACTTGAAAGCGCTGATATGTTCCCCGTCGTAAACAAACTCCCGGTAAACCTCATCTGAGAGTAGAAAAAGATTGTGTTTTTTGCAGACAGAAGCAAGCATCTCCATTTCCTCTCTGGTATAAACCACTCCAGTAGGGTTTCCCGGCGAGGAAATTAAAATAGCCCTGGTCTTTGAGGAAATCTTTTGCTCTATTATTTTCCGTTCCGGCAGGTGAAATCCGATTTCAGCATAGGTGGTAATGGGGACCAGCTTCACGTTGGCCATTGTGGCGAATCCGTTGTAATTGGTGTAAAAAGGCTCAAAAACTATTATCTCATCCTCCCCATCCGCCACACATATCATGGCGAAAATAATGGCCTCGCTTCCACCAGTGGTGACCACAATATCCTCTGTCTTTAGATCTATGTCATATCTTTGATAGTATCTCACCAGCTCCTCCAGAAGCAAATCACTACCTTGTGAGTTACCATAAGCTAAGACTTCCTCATCGTAATTTTTCACAGCCTGCATGAATTCCCTGGGAGTGGGGATATCCGGCTGACCTATATTAAGATGATAGATTTTTACCCCTCTTTTTTTAGCCTCCTCCGCAAATGGAATCAATTTTCTGATGGGAGAGGCGGGCATCTCATTAGCCCTTGTGGACAGATGAATTTTATCTGAGCTTGACATCTTTTCTCCTTTTTGAGAATGCTTGTGAATAATATAGCAAGCACAGATTTTTTGTCAATTAAAATAAAAGCTCCCTGAAATCATGTATATCACTCTATCGATTTCTAAGTTATAAATAAGAACTCCAATAAGTTAAGACAAATCCAAACTGTCCGCATCGTAACGTAGTCATATGTGGATTATGTATCAACTTCAATTAGTCTTAGCGTAATTACAAGTCCGGGTACAAAAAAATGCTTGACAAAATCGGTTTTTGACCTTAATTTAAGTTCAGATATTCATTGTGACCCATTGACAATAACTTGCATTAGTTAACTTCGGGTGGGTAACCACCCGAATAAAGGGGTAATTGTACAACGGAAATCTAAGAAATTGGGAAAGCCTAAAACCACAAAAAGGAGAAGGAGATGAAGGTCAAATTCTTTGTTTTCCTTTGTTTGTTAACATTGCTTTTTGCTAATGCTTATGCCCAGTCGCAATGTTATACCATTGACACCTCACGTCCAGAGTGGTTCGCTAGCACATTTATCCGGGGTGATGCAAATAATGATGGAGTTACCACTGTTGCTGATGTTGTCTGGCTGATAAACTATCTATTTAGGAATGGTCCAGTGCCACCCTGCATGGATGCAGGAGATGCAAATGATAACGGAGAGGCTAATATTACTGATGCTGTATACCTGGTTAACTATCTATTCAGGAATGGCCCTCCTCCTCCCCCACCTGGCCGTGATTTCCCGGAGGATTGTGGTATAGATCCCACTGAGGATGTACTTGGTTGCTTGATTAGTCAATGTATGGGAGAATGGAGTATAGATCACGGAGACACAAATATCTCCGATGCTCATGAAAGTTTTATGGATAGGGGTTATTATCCCTTTCAAGTGGTTGAGGGCTGTGAAATTTGTGGAGGGGGTTACTCCTTGGGAGCGAACGTGGTTAATGGAAATCTGATGCTCACCCGAACTGATTTCTCCATTCCGGGGATAGGTTTCACCCTGGAAATCACGTTTACCTATAGCTCCGGGAGTTTCTTCAACGGAAGATATGGGTTCGGCTGGCAGCTCAATCACAACCTCCGCTATGTAACAAATAGCATTAATGATAATATAATTGTGGTTAAGGAAGATGACCGAACGGACATATTTGGAGAAGATTCCGCTGGATCCTATAAGCCCACTTATGGCGTGAGGGATAGCCTGGCTCAAGATTCGGTAGGATATGTACTCACCACCAAGTATGGTACCAAATACCGTTTTAACTCACCCGACCACCACTATGTTACCCAGGTGGAGGACTTAAACGGAAACAGTCTCACCTACACCTACAACGTTGATAAACAGCTTAACACGATCACCGATGCCTGCGGACGGGAAATCCAGCTTACCTATACAGACAATAAGCTCAGCAGTATAGCTGACTGGGACGGCAACACATTCCAATATGAATACGATGGAGACGAACTAATAAAGGTAACAAATCCCCTTGGAGATACCACCAGGTATGAATACTCTGCAGATAGCTGTCATGATATCATTTTAGTCACAGGTGGCTGTGGAAATGATCGCCACATTACCTACAACTCCGATTTTCAAGTGGACTCTATAACCACCTGTTGTGGTACCAAGACATTTTCCTATGATAGGGAGAATCGAAAAACCACAGTGATTGATGCAAACAGCCACTCAACTGTCTATACATATGACGATAAGTATAGAGTAGTTCAGATACAGGACGCCCTGGGAGGCACCACTGGATGGAATTGGGATGAGGAATATAACAGAACCAGCGAAACTGATGCCAATAGTCACACCACAGCCTACTACCACGATTCAAAGGGTAACATAACCCAGGTGACTGATGCCCAGGGCCATATCACTCAGTACACCTATGATCTCAGGTTCAGCGGGGTTACCTCAGAAACCGATGCTCTTTCTCGCATTACAACCTATGAATATGATAGTCATGGAAACTTGCTTTCCGAGACCAATCCCCTGAATCACACCATCACATACGAATATGACAGCAATGGCCAGATGACCAGTCGAACTGATGCCAGGGACAATACCACCACCTATGAATATGATGACTGTGGAAACCTGATACTGACCACAGATCCTCTATTATACCCTACCTTCTCCACCTATGATACGCTTGGTAACAAAACGTCTGAAACAGATGCCAATCTCCACACCACCGAATTTCAATATGACGCTCTAAACAGGTTGACCCAGATAGAGGACCCAAAAGGATGCATTACTTCCTATGGTTACGATGCCTGTGACAACAAGACATCCGAAACAGATGGTAATAATAACACCACCACTTACGAATATGATGCGCTGAACCGGTTGATAACCATTACCAATGCGATCTATTATCAAACCAACTTCGAATATGATTCAGTGGGAAATAAAACATCCGAAACCGACTGCAACAACTACACTACTACTTACGAGTACGATGCGTTAAACAGGCTGGTTACAGTGACCGATGCCAAAACGTGTGTTACCTCTTATGAATACGATGCTGTGGGAAATATGATTTCTGAGACTGATGGAAATAGTCACACTACCACATACGAATATGACGAAATCAACAGACTGATTTTAAGCGAAAGTCATTCAGGATGCTTAACAACCTACTACTATGATGCCGTGGGAAACGATAGCTTGGTCATCGATGCTAAGGGCAATTGTACTTATTACGAATACGATGACGCTGATCGGCTTATAGAGATTAACAGAAAGGTGAACGACTGTGTGGATGGGATAGACGGTGATGACGCTGTTACAGACTACGAGTATGATGCCAATGGAAACCGCACTGCAGTAACCGATCCCAATGGCAACAGAACGGAGTATCAATATGACGAAAGAAATAATCTGATCAAGGAAATAAATCCTGTGGATGACTCCACTTTGTATGAATATGACTGTGTAGGAAACCCAGTACTGGAAATCCGTCCTAATGGGAATGTCATCACCTATGACTACGACGAAAACGACCGTTTAATCAATGTTTCCGACCTGCTCGGTCAGGTGGCGGGCTACACCTATGATTGTGTGGGGAACCGTCTGACCGAGACTGATGCTAATAACCATACAACAACTTATGAATATGATGAGTTGAGTCGATTGGACTATGTAACTGACCCGATGGGTGAAATGACTGATTACTATTATGACTGCGTTGGTAACCTGCTTACCCTAACAGATAGAAATGGCAACCAAACGTCTTACGAATACGATGAGGTCAATCGCAGGATTTCGACAACGGATGAACTAAGTAATGTCACAGAGTATGAATACGATTGTGTAGGCAATCAGATTCAAATAACCGATGCCAATGGCAACGCAACTTCATATGAATACGATCCATTGAATCGCCTGATCACGGAAACCTATGCAGATAACACCACCAGGCAATTCGACTATGATTGCATGAATATGACTGCCAGAACAGATCAATTGGGTAATCTAACCTACTACGAATATGACGATCTCTATTACCTGACCAAGCGAGATTACCCGGATGCCAATGATGATCAATTCACCTATGATAAGGGTGGACGGATGTTAATGGCGACTAATCTACATAGCACAGTGAGCTTCGATTACGATGCCGCAGATAGGATGACTCATACGTCTCAAAATGGCTATTCTATCGGTTATTCATACAACACCTCCAGTAATGTCCGCACCATCTACTATCCCTCGTACACACAGGTGTTCGAGTACCGAGACGTCCGTGACCGCTTGACCGATGTGTCAGAATATGGCATGGGAACCGTTGCCCAATATGTCTATGACAATGCCAACCGATTGCTTTCAAAAACCTACAGCAACGGCACTGTAACCAGCTACCATTACAATGCCAACGATTGGATGGACAGCCTAACCCACACCCAGGGCGCGACGCTGATTGCTGGTTTTGCCTATGATTTCGACAAGGAGGGTAACAGAAAATATTCCAGGAATCTTTTGCCATTTGTGGACACATTGGTATGTACTCATTCCGAGGACTATGAATACGATGACATCTATCGTCTCCTCGACTTCAAAACCGGAAAGTTGGTAGGTGGAAACATATCTGATACTATGAGGATACGCACCTGGACACTTGATCCGGTGGGCAACTGGGATCAATTTTCCATCGATAGTGCAGACTTTGAGAACACCCCCAACCAGATGAACGAATATGATGACCCATCCACCGTTAACTGCCAGCCGCCAAATCCCGGTGATGATGACAGTACCAAGGCTGACGATTTCATGGATTCACTGGCAACGCCGGGACCGGACGGATACAATTTCGCCCATAACTGCAACGGTAACCTGATTGACGACGATATCAACACTTACGAGTATGATTATGAAAATCGGCTTATTCGAGTTATCCGTAAATCTGATGGTGATACTTTGGGTGAATATCGCTATGATGCTCTGGGCCGTCGAATCGAGAAAGATACAGCTGGAGTCACCACTGGGTATCTCTATGATGGTGATCGAGTGATCGAGGAGAGGATTGGTGGTTCGCTCGAGGCGGAGTATGTTTATGGCGACTGGATTGACGAGGTGCTTACTATGGACCGAACCGACACAACATATTATTACCACACCAACTCCCTGGGAAGCATTATCGCCCTAACGAATACATCTGGCAAAGTGGTGGAGAGATATTCCTACGATGCTTACGGAGAAGTGAGTATTATGGACAGCGTGGGGACACCTGTGCCCAACTCAGCAGTTGACAATCCATATATGTTCACTGCCCGCCGCTACGATACCGAAACGGAATTATATTATTATCGAGCAAGATATTATAACCATGAACGGGGAAGATTTTTACAAAGGGATCCACTTGGGTATACTGATGTCATGAATTTGTATGAGTATGCTAATTCGAATCCAATTATATTTCTAGATTCAAAAGGGAAACAGGCTGCAGAGGCTATCGGCGCTGCAGCGCTAGGTTACACTATTCTTGTTGATGCAGCAAAGGAAACCGGAGACATTACATATCAATTTGATCGAATGAGAGGTCAGAAATATCCAGATAATGATAAAAAGAAGTGGGAAAGTAGACATGCCTGGAAATGGCGCGACGAAACAACCAATCAAATAAATCTTTATTGTCAGGCTCGATCAAATAATATTAAGGTTATATTCGGCTTCAAAATTCACTGGGAATCCGATGGATATTCAATTTCTGGCGTGTATTTGACAAAGCAAAGAGCGCAGGATGCCCCATTGTGGAGCGCAAATGTTAGGATTCTTGTTCAACCCCTTATGGCGACGAGAAAAGATATGAATGGTAATCCAGTTGCACAAATAAAGATAGTAGCAAGTTGGACTTGCACAACATGCTTGCAATCTTCGAGTTACAACGTAGAATACATCATTGACGGAGAAGGTCGTGCAAAAGAAAATCCGGGGGGAGACTTTGGTCTTGTTTTTTACACAAGATGGTGAAATCAAAAACGATAGGCCAGATAGAGAGGCCGGTTTACATAATTGATTAAGGAATGAAGTTCTTATGCTTCGACAATAGTCTCAAGACCCCGCAAAATGCGGGGGAATTGCCTAACTAACAACAAACACATACAAAATGTCATTGCGAGCGGAGTGAGGTAATATCACATTGAAAGAGATTGATTCGTCCCGATTTCATCGGAACTCGCAATGATAGTGTAAAACACGTAATTTGAAGGAATCAAAACTCTTGGCTTAAAAGATGAAAATATCTAATCAGAAGAAGATCTAAGAAGGAAAATTTTTAATACTAAAAAGTGATTCTACCTGTTCACGCTCACAAGGACCATTTTCACCATATCTAAAAGCCTTTCGCAGCTGAAAGGCTTTTTAATAAACATATCCCCGCCGGAGCGGAAACTCCTGCCCT
>JBARPA010000406.1:0-2673 GCA_049642665.1 Candidatus Zixiibacteriota bacterium | reverse complement strand
TTATAGGGCAATCTGAAATCATGACCAACTGTTCTAAGAAATAACTTTGGAATCAATGGTGTTCTACGTTTATGTTCCATTTTTTTCAATCTGTAATATATTTTGTCTACAAACTCTATGGAAACTTCTAATTCTTTTGCTATTTCATTTGTATTCCACCAATGTTCAAACCCATAGAGTATGAGGTCTAGTGTATCATAATCAGCGCCTAATTCTGTCTTTGCACTTTGTTGAGGCCAGAGATCTGGTGAAGCAGGTTTCGTAATAATTTCTTTTGGAATTCCTATGTTGTTAGCGATCTGGCGAACATTACTTTTATAGAGATCTGCGATTGGCTCAATGTCACATGCTCCGTCGCCGAACTTTGTGAAGTTTTCGGGGATAGGTTGAATTCAGCCTATCCTATCCGAGCATCATTTCACTCTTATCGGTAGTTCCGACGACTAAGCGGTTGAGAACATTGGAATAGTAAAATAGTGTTAAAGCACGGATCCTAGCCTTTACATTTCCATTTGATACTTTATTCTCTTTTCTGAATATAGGAATGTTAACAAAGAAATTTCTAATGATTTCGCTTATGTTGATTATCTTAAAATCTATGTTATACATATTTGCTACTTGTTCAGCATGATCAATATTCTTTTGATTAAAATTTTCATCTTCGGGCAGGCACAATCCAAGAACCTTGTTTTTTTCACTTAAAGCTCTTGAGCACAATGCAGCTACAACACTTGAATCAAGACCCCCAGACATGCCAAGAACCACTCCTTCACTTCCAGCCCTATCGACATAATCTCTTATGAAGTTCTCAATTCTTTCAATAGTCATTACTGGATTATCCAGTTTCAATATATCTGGCTTCAGTTGCACAACCATCTTCCCCTATCATTCTGTATATATTATTAGCTTCAATTAAAAAACATTTTCCATAAAACTCTGGTTCAGACACTTGAGCCCTATTATTAAGATATTTTAATAGTTAGATGTCTCGGACTATAATCTACAACATTTCGTGGTGGGATTTCAATATTGCTTGACATATACCAAAAAATTATTGAACTTTTGGAAAAGGGAGAAACTTTTGCTGTGGCTACAATAATCCAGGCAGAAGGATCTACACCGAGAGGTATTGGAACTAAGATGATTATAATGAATGACGAAACCATCTATGGAACTATTGGAGGTGGTTGTGTCGAGGCGGCTGCAATTATGGCAGCAATTGAAACCTTGAAAGAAGGTAAACCCAGAGTTGTAGATTATTCATTGGAAGAGGAAGAGAAAGGTGGCATAGGAATGAGGTGTGGGGGCAAAGTTCAACTGTCTATAGAGGTACTTCAACCCATTCCCACACTACTTGTGATTGGTAGTGGCCATATAGCTACATCTCTAACGAAGTTGGGAAAAATTATTGAATTTAAAGTCGTTGTTCTGGATCCTTTTGCAAAGAAAGAAGATTTTCCTGAAGCAGATTTAGTAATAGCAAAACCAGTGGATAATGGTATAGCAGAGATAAAGATAACACCACAAACCTACGTAATTATAGTCACCCGCCATCAATACGATGAAGCAGCTCTTCGTGAAGTTATCAAATCAAATGCTACCTACATAGGAATGGTTGGAAGTGAAAACAGAGTAGAAACAGCTTTTAATATTCTGATGAAAGAGGGAATATCAAAAGAACTTTTACACAAAGTATACGCTCCAATAGGGTTAGACATAGAAGCAGAAACTCCAACCGAAATAGCAACAAGTATAATAGCAGAAGTAATAAAGCATCGTCGAGGCGGAACAGGAAGAAATCTAGCCCTAGGAAAAAAATAATTCACATCAAATTTACATGAGGTATTGAATATGGGCAGAAGGAGAAGAAGAGTAGCTAAAGTAGTTAAGAAGAAGCTTCCCACAATATTCATGTGTCCAGCTTGTGGGGAGGAATCAGTTAGGGTAAACCTCAAGGGTGGTTCTGGAAAAGCCATAATACAATGTGGTTCCTGTAAAATAAAAGACGAATTTGAAGCATCATCATCTGCTGGAATTGTAGATGTATACTGCATGTTCACTGATAAACATCGATCTAATGTAGAAGCTAATCAGTAAAAGAAATAACTCTCCAATTTTTAATCGATATTAGCGCGCGCTATGATAGCTATCTAATACATTGAGCTAATTAAGTGATAGACATGCTTCTTGGCATAGGGGAGATAGCTATTATCATAATAGTTACTTTAGCTCTTTTTTTGCCTGAGTTATCTAAAAGAAAAGAAGACAAATCATCACATAAATTCAAACTATACTTGATAATTGCTTTGCTTATAGCCTTAGTCTTAATTCTATCTAGATTTGTTTTCAAGTTATTATCAATATTTGGCCTGTTAATCTTCTTTGTTATGATAATCTTATACGCAGTATTCAAAAAATTTGCAGAGTGAAAAAATGACCAGAACAAATTTGTTAATATTAATTTGTATATTATTCAGTTTTTTTATATGGAGTACAAACACAGAATCTTGGGCATTTCTATTCTTTAGTACTGACAACTTACTATCAGGAAGATTTTGGACTGTTTTTACAACTCTCTTCATCCATGCAGATGTATTTCATCTGTTTGGTAATATGTTGTTCCTGTATGTGTTCGGTAACACATTGGAGAATATTATAAATGGTAGAAATATG
>JBARPA010000405.1:0-1683 GCA_049642665.1 Candidatus Zixiibacteriota bacterium | reverse complement strand
TGCCAATCTCATAGGAGAAAACCGATTTCCCTGTATCCCAATCCAGTGCTTCCCACGTCCAGTTTCCTGATCGTTGTCCAATGTCATAGATAAGGTTGGTGGCTGCACTCATTGCTGGTATTCCATTAGGCAGACTGACTTCTTCATTCACCCAGACTGAGCGCAACTCTTGAGTCTGAGGGTTCCATTCGAATTTCTCCGCGCCATATGGTGCTACATCTGGATACTGCGACATCACTATATTGATGATAGGGTCTTCAGAGGTGGTGTTAAGTTGATTGTTGACCACCAGTGCGCCGTATCCTCTAACACACACAGATTGCTCGGAGGAGGACTCGGTGGCTTCAGGATTGCCGAATGTCACCGGGATCTGAGCTGCTATACGACGGTCTTTAGTCCCAGGAATCTGCACCCAGTCAGGTGGAATCTTGTCCCGCCAGAAGAGCACTATGTGCATTAAGTCCTGACCGTCAGTAATGACAACGAACTTATCTTGCTCTCCAGTCCCCATCAGAGTAGGTGTGGAACCAGAACCCATGCCAAGCCTTATACCGCCCACCTCACCACCTGTTTCATAATTGGCAATCCAGCCCCCTTCGCTTTCATTGGTTGTTAGTCCGTCTCCCGTCCACTGTACACGGTACATGTGCTTGCTCGTGACTACATAAATCCCGCCATCTTCATCACATGCGATTGAATTCGATGTTTCTTCGTCCTCTCCAAGATGCAGAAAATGTGCCGAGTCGAAGCTGCGGGATACAACCCCAACAGTCGCTTTATTGGTAATGAAAACGAGCATGCCATCGTATGCAATATTAAGGCCGGCGATAAATTCATCTTCGCTGCGAAGCTGGTCTTCAGGGATTTCAAAAACGCGCTTTGTTACTATCTTTGAATAGGGATCACCAGGAACCTCATCACCGTATCCGAAGATCTTACGGATGCTGGGAGCAAAAAACGTACCTTCGCAGTCAACGAGTGTATACGCGTTGGACAATCCGCATTCTATGAGAGATAGCGTTACATTTAGAGGTTCTTTCTCCATCTTCTCAATGTAGGAAAGCCTACCTCCATCGAGACCTGCCTTGAATACCATGATCGGGGTATTTCCCCATAATACGCGGTTGCCGTCAGGGTACGCACCAGAAATAGCAACAGTTATTGGCGGGTAATACATTAGCTCTCCCAGGTAATCGAATTTATATTCCGACGTATCCTCAGTTGGCCCCGGATACAGGGAAGATGCCTGACAGTATGGATTCGCGTGCGACATAGGCCACGGTGAATCAGCCACAAACGGATTTACTGGGGGTTCATCGAGAGTAATTGTGTCAATTGCACCAGGTTGCTTGCATCCCTGTGTATAAAGCAAAGCCCCGAGGGCGATCAAGACAATCAACACTGCCATTATGGCTTTGTTTATGGAAAAACCAGGGCCTATTGATACAGTTTCTCCCCATTTCTCTCTCATAGTTTTAACCTCCTTTGAACTTACTGAGAGGTGGACAACATCCGGTGCTCATCACCAATTCTGCGCAAATTTCTTATTTTCTACCATGAAAGGCTTTATGGACCTCCTTTAAATGCCTGTTGGTGACATGGGTGTAAACCTGAGTTGTTCTGATGCTTTCATGGCCGAGCATTTCTTGAACAGAGCGAAGATCAGCCCCACCTATCAACAGG
>JBARPA010000404.1:0-4989 GCA_049642665.1 Candidatus Zixiibacteriota bacterium | reverse complement strand
GGATGTAGGATTACCCCAGGGTCAGATGGGTAACTCCGAGGTGGGACACCTGAACTTAGGGGCCGGCAGGATCGTTTACCAGGAGATCACCCGGATCGATAAGGCCATCCAGGACGGTTCGTTTTTTAAAAACGAGATCTTTCTTGAAGCCATAAACCAGGTAAAGGAGAAAGGCTCCTCCCTGCATTTAATGGGTTTGGTCTCGGATGGCTGCGTGCACAGTTCATTAAATCACCTCTACGCCCTTTTGAGATTGGTTAAAGAAAATGACCTGAGGAAAGTATGGGTACATGCATTTCTGGACGGGAGGGATACCTCTCCTACTGCCGGAAAAGGATATATAACAAAGCTTCTGCAAAAGATGGATGAATATGGCGTGGGAAAACTCTCCACCGTGGCCGGAAGATACTACGCCATGGACCGGGACAATAGATGGGAGAGGATCAACCAAGCTTACCGGGCCATGGTCAAAGGCGAGGGCCAAAAGACAAAGGACGTTTTATCTGCAATTGAAAAATCCTATCGGAATGAGATAACCGATGAATTTGTTAAACACATAGTCATAAGTTATGATGAGAATTCGGACGGGGGAAGGGTAAAGGAAAACGACTTGGGGATATTTTTCAACTTCAGGGCGGACCGTGCCCGACAGCTCTCCCGTGCCCTAACCCAGAAGGACTTCAACGAGTTTCAGCGTCCCGATAACCTGACTATCCCCCTGGTGAGCATGACCTTGTACGATGTGACTTTAAACACCAGGATTGCCTTTCCCCAGCTAAAAATGAAAAACATCCTGGGCCAGGTATTGTCTCAAAACAACTTTACCCAGCTGCGCATAGCCGAGACCGAAAAATATGCTCACGTCACCTTCTTTTTCAACGGCGGCGAGGAAAGAAAGTTCAAAGGGGAGGAATGGATACTGATCCCCTCGCCCAAGGTTGCCACATACGACTTAAAGCCGGAAATGAGCGCCTATGAGGTTACCGAACGAGTGATACGGGAGATTAAATCAAAAAATTTTGAGGTGATAATTCTTAATTATGCAAATTGTGACATGGTAGGGCACACTGGCATCCTTGAGGCAGCCGTAAAAGCAGTGGAGGTGGTGGACCAATGTGTAGGCAAGGTAGTCTCCACAGTAAAGCAAGTGGGAGGAATTTCTTTGGTCACATCGGACCACGGAAATGCCGAGAAGATGACCGATTCAAAAAACAAAGAGGTCTTTACCGCTCATACCATTAATCCAGTCCCCTTTATCCTGGTGGATGACAACAACAGAGGAAACCTGCGTTCCGGAGGAATTCTGGCAGATGTGGCACCCACTATTTTAGAGTATCTGAAAATTGAAAAGCCGGAGGAGATGGAAGGCAAATCGCTCTTAACCTGAAACTTATCAATTGTTGACATCGAAAACAGGACTCTGTTCTTTTGTATAGAGAAATAAAATTTAATATAGTGCAAAAAAACAAACTACCATTCTTCATTTTTGAATTCCCATCGAAATTTATTTGAGGTGGAAAAATTAAATTAATGCGAAGAAAAGCATACATTTTCGCACTCATCTCTGCTATTCTTTTCTGTTTAACCTTTCCTCCCTTACCCTTAGGTTTTTTAGCTTATTTCTCTCTGGTGTTTTTGTTTTTCGCTATGGAGAATAAAAGGGATTGGCATGCTTTCAAGCTGGGGTATATCTGGGGACTCATCACCAACTCCCTGCTTTTATTCTGGATAGCGTATGCCGCTCCCATTGCCATATTGGGTGCGGTGTTAGCTATTCTGATTTTATCGCTTTATCCCGCTTTTTTGTTTCTTCTGTTTAATCAGGTTCAGAAAAAACTTAAAACGAAGGCTATATTTTTCTTTCCCTTTTTATGGGTGGGAATGGAATACCTCAGATCTTTGGGGGAGATTGGATTTCCCTGGCTCAATATCGCCCACACCCAAACCTATTATCTGGAATTGATTCAATATGCCAGTTTCACCGGAGTCTGGGGGATTTCCTTCTGGGTGATCCTTTTAAATGTTTTAGTTTTCCTGGTGATAAAAAACTACGAAAACCTTAAAAGATTCTCCATGGGGGCTTTTGTTTTCCTGCTTTTTTTAATCATCCCTTATATTCACGGCAGAAGTGTAATTCCTGACTCAATACAAAAAAATGACATAAGGGTTGCGCTTCTGCAGGGTAATATCCCACCTAATATCAAATGGCATCCGGATTCTTTAGATTATAACTTTAGAGTCTACACAAAGATGACACAACAGGCAGCTGAAAAAAATGTGGATTTGATTATCTGGCCGGAGACAGCCAGCCCTTGTTATTTAACCCACGAGCCCTTATATTACCACCTGGTTCAATCTCTGGCGGAGAGCTTAAATACCCATCTTATTATGGGAAGCAATGAATACAAGATATTGGGCTATCTAAAGTATGTTTATTACAACTCTGCTTTTTTCTTTACACCGGGCTACCACTTTCCGGAGGCACACTACAAATTGCAGTTAGTACCTTTTAGCGAAAGAGTTCCTTTCAGCGACAGGGTTCACGTTCTGGACAAAATCGAGCTGGGAACAGCCGATTTCTCACCGGGACAGGAATATGTTATCTTCGAACATCCTAAAGGCGAATTTGCCACCCTGATCTGTTTTGAGATAATCTTTCCCGATCTGGTGCGGAAATTTGTAAAAAGGGATGCGGAATTTTTAGTCAACATCACCAACGATGCCTGGTTTGGAAAAACCCACGGTCCTTTCCAGCATGCCCGGATAGCGATCTTCAGGGCCATTGAGAACAGGATCAGCATCGCCCGCTGCGCCAATACCGGCATATCCATGTTTGTAGATCCCTACGGAAGGATATCCCATTCTACTTCCCTTTTTGATAGAAAAATTGTAGTGGGAGTGATATCCAAAAGAGAGGAAAAGACTTTTTATTCTACATATGGCGATTGGTTTGCCCTGGGGTGTTCTTTTTTCAGTCTGGGAATCTTAGGTCTGTCTTTTTTACTTAGAAAACCATAAATTGTTTCCAAGATGAGAAGAATAACCTTTTTGATTTTCATTTTCGTCTTTTTTCTCAAAATGAGCCAGGCCTCAGAGTGGCAGACCTTCACCAACATGAACTACATTCGGGAGATTCTCTATGATCAGGGAAAACTGTGGTGTGCCACCACAGGCGGAGCCCTGATATTTGATCCTCAGGACGAAACGGTAAATAAATTCACCAATGTGGACGGGCTGGGGGGAAACGAGCTTTTGTGCCTGGCCAAGGATTCCCTGGGGAATATGTGGTTCGGAGCACGAAGCGGAACCTTGACCAAATACCAGCCAGATACCGATTCCTGGAGAATCTACATCATTGAAAAGGACAAGAGAAGGCTTATGGTTAAAGACGTTCTACCCGATTCCGACAGGCTGTGGATTGCAGCATCAGATGTGGTGAGTCTGTTTTTAATCGAAAAAAACCAGGGGGAAATCAAAGAGACCTATCAAAGATTCGGCGACATCCTGCCCGATTCGGTGAACTGCATAGAACTGGGTGGGGGAAAAGTCTGGATAGGCACAGATAAGGGCCTGGCCTTTGCAAAAAAAGACGATCCCAGAATCAATCTTCAGGATCCCACCTCTTGGTCCTCATACTCTGTGGGGGATACGGTGGGTTTAACTAACGATTTTATAGGAAGCTTAAGATATTCTCAGGATACTCTTTATCTGGGAACCCAGGACGGGGTGTTCAGATTTATTGAAAAGGATTCCTCTTTTATGTATATGGGGCTGGGCGGATTGAAAATCAACCAGCTTAAATTCCTAAACGGGAATCTAACTGCAGCTACCAATAATGGAGTTTATTTCTATACTGAGGATCATTGGTCGCTTGTACCCTGGAAGGGAATGTCAACCCGATGGGTGAATTCGGTGGACCAGGATCCTACAAAGAATCTCTGGGCAGGAACTGCGGGAAAGGGATTATCATTTTATGACGGATTAGGTTGGAGGAATTTCTTAATTGACGGTCCTGCCGGAAACACTTTTAAGGATTTAGCCATGGATCAGCAGGGAATACTGTGGTACGCTAACCACAAGGAGGAAGCCTCATCCTTTGACGGAGTCCACTGGACCTCGTATAAACCGGTTATTGATTCGATTGTCGGTGATCATTATAGAGACATGGTTGCGGTGGCGGTGGACAAACAAGGAAATGTTTGGTTCGGTGGATGGGAATATGGAATATTTGAGATTTTAAGAATGGGCACCACTGATGTCTGGTTATGGTTCAACCACGAAAATAGCCCCTTGAGCAAAGCCATTGTAGGTGCGGTGGTTAACGATATTTTCATCGACGAGGAAGGCAACAGATGGTTTGCCAATTCATTTGCCTCCGAGACAACCAGGGTCGCAATTTTAACGCCAGATAGTGAATGGGTTGTTTTCGGTTCAGAAGACGGACTTTTAGATAATGTTGTTAACCAGATTATAGTAAAGGACGAACATCTCTGGGGCTGTTTCTATGCTGCCGGATTGTGTGACTATAATTTTAATGGAACCCTCTTCTTAAAAGATGATGATGACTTAAAATGTTATGGGATTTCAGATGATTTAACAGGTGAGGTTAAATGTGTCAATATCGATAGAAGAGGGAGCCTTTGGGCAGGGACAAATGAAGGTCTCTTCAGATTTGACTCGTTTAATCAGGTCTTTGAAAAGGTGCTCCTGCCATCCCGGATTGGTCCTCAGGTCAATTTCATAGCGGTGGACCAGTTGAATAACAAGTGGATTGCTACCATCCACGGACTGGGGATCCTGAATGATGGGGGAGTATTTACCGATTCCCTAACCACAGAAAACAGTAAATTGTGTAACGACATGATCTGGTCTTTGGTTATAGACGAAAAGAAGGGGGAGGTCTGGATAGGGACGGGGAATGGGTTATCCAGATTTAAACATTCCAGGATAGCCCCTGTGGAAAAACTTTCAGACATATTACCCTACCCC
>JBARPA010000403.1:0-6144 GCA_049642665.1 Candidatus Zixiibacteriota bacterium | reverse complement strand
ATATTTTGGCCGCTTCACCTGGAATAACAACTGAGAGGTTAATTGAAATAATAGAGCAATCAGCAGATGATATAATTGATCCTTACGGAACAGGAGATAATCTTCCGGGTAAAGATATCTATAGTGGCTATGGAAGGGTAAACCTTAACTCTGCCTTGCAGCTGCTTTCAGGAAGACTGGCAAAAATAGATTATCCTTACCATGATGCTGTCATTTCAGGAGAGGTGGCCACTCTGGGGACTGCCAGTGGAGACAGTTTCCAAAGTTACATTTTGGAGTATGGTGAAGGCTATT
This sequence comes from Candidatus Zixiibacteriota bacterium, assembly GCA_049642665.1. Classification (GTDB taxonomy): domain Bacteria; phylum Zixibacteria; class MSB-5A5; order MSB-5A5; family SM23-73-2; genus CAYURP01. Next base: position 5,850 of record JBARPA010000403.1, on the reverse strand, counting down.
CTCCTCAAGACTGGATAGAGATCAAGAGCTCCTATACACCAGTATCAAAAGATACCTTAGGAATCTGGAATACTCTGGGTTTAACCGGCAGATATACCTTAAGGCTGACAGTGGGAGAGCAGAACCAGGCAGTTGTCCGTGTCATAGTCAACAATGGAGCTTCTGTCCAGATAACTTCACCTACTGAGGGTGATACCATTGAAATATCCACTGAAATTCGCGGCTATGCCATTGCTCCTGATTTTTCACATTATACCTTAGAATATGGAGAGGGCGAATCTCCCTCGCATTGGTACACCATCACAAGTTCAAACAAAGCAGGGGCAGATGACAGCCTGGCCAGTTGGCTGGTCAGTTTTTTGAAGGAGTCAAACTATACCCTTCGTTTGACTGCCCAGACCAATACCGCCGAAACATACTCTGATAGCATAGAGGTCTTCGTAAAGGGACACCCCTTTGGTGGCTGGTCTCAATATATCCCAAGCTACGGTTCCATTTCCCCCGCGGTCGGAGATATAGACGGAGATGGCTATGATGAGGTTGTTTTGGGGGTTGGCGGTCCGGAATTATATGGTATAACCGGAGGAGTTTATGTGTTCAGCCACCAGGGTCAGCTTGAAGCTGGTTGGCCTAAAGATGCTGATAGGAATATGTTCTCTTCTCCTGCTTTAGGAGATCTGGACAATGATGGCATAGATGACATAGTTATATGCTCGGAGCAAGGGGTCCATGCATATCTTTCCACTTATTCTGACTGGACCCGAGAAGCTAATACCAGCTCGGGCTCAGCCTCGGAAAGGTTCGCCTTTGCTACCCCAACTATAGCTGACCTGGAGAACGACGGATACCTTGAGGTATTAACCGTAAACAAAGAGGAAACCGTCTTTGCCTGGCGTAATGATGGCCAACCAGTTATTCCTGGATATGAGGGTGTCTTTGTCGAAACTATGCCTGTCTTTGAGATAGGCTTCCCCTCTTTAGCTGTGGCTGATTTGGATCGGGATGGGGAAAATGAGATTGTTGTTGCTGTTGGGGGATCGTACGTCCTTGATGGCATATTCATCTATGATATAGAGGGGAACATGCTTTTGGGACCAGATGATTACCCGGACAGGTTCAACACAATCAGTGGCATTGCCGTTGCAAATATTGATCAATGCGATGATCTGGAAATAATAGTTTTTGGAGGCAACACCGATTATTATGTCACTTTATCTGCCTTCAAAAAGGATGGCAGTCAAGCTGAGGGATATCCCATAGTGCTGGAATCCTTATCCTCAACTCTATTTATGGGCCATCAACCTGCTATTGGAGATCTGGACGGAGACGGGACCCTGGAGATAGTAGTGACTTTGTGGGCAGGTGGAGCTTTTGTCCTTGCCTGGCATCAGGATGGAACACCACTTGATCCAGAAGGAGATCATTTCTTGGTCCGCGGTATCTGTGGAACATTTGGAAGTCCGGTCCTGGCAGATATAAATGGTGACGACAATGTGGAGATCATAGTCAGAGGGGGTTTTAATTTTAGCTATGAACCGTTCGCTTGTTGGAACGCAAACCCTGAGAGGATTCATGCTTTTGATTATAATGGAGATTCTGTTCCTGGTTTTCCGCTTTACGTCTCATCCGAAGCCTGTGAGTTCACCACCACTCCCTATACTCCAGTAATAGGTGATTTGGATAAAGACGGGAAATTAGACATGGTTTTATGTACGGACGAGCCCAATTTTCAACTGATCTTTTGGGAGCTTGATGCTGATTACGATTCCACCAAGACGCCCTGGCCCAAGAATATGCACGATAAATGGAACAGTAAAGTATTCGAAAAAGAGACTTTGGACACTACTGTGCAAATAGCCTGGGAGCCAGGCGAATTTACCGATCCATATGTTCATGTGCCTTTGAACCAGGTTGACACCCTCTATCTGATCATTGAAAGGTCTGGGACTAGGGCCCTGAACATTACAGAGATCTCCTCAGGTGCGGGTTGGCTTAGTATTGACCCGACCTCAGGAACTATTCCGCCAGGTGGGTGTGCCTTGGATGTTGAATTAATCGTCTCCGGAGGCAGCGAGGAAACATTTCTGGTGGACAGCATAAGAATAGTCTCCAACGATGAAGTGGGTAACGATGATATCTATGTAAGAATGCACGTGGTTGTTTCCGATGTCTATAAGGAGTCGGAATTCGCCGTAGTAGGTAATCCCAATTACTATCTTTCTGAATCCAATGTGGGTAATTTAGGACATCAGGAGAAGGATGCGGGATTTTATTTGTATGAGAATGCCTGCAAACCCAACTTCCTGACCGATGGTACTGTGGCTTTGGCTTTTACCAGCCCGGATAACGACTCATTGGTGGCAAGATACATCTTTGATGAGCATTATCTCTTGCCTGAGACAGAGTTGGCTGTAGATAGTTTTCCTTATCTCAAGACCATAGTCGCGGAAGCCAAGTTCTCGCCGGTTACACCTCAGGCACCTTTGCCCTGGCACCATCAATGGTGGTATTGGACAATCCAGATCAAGGATTATATATTCTACAGCGGCGTTGCAGCAAGTAGCAAGGAGCAGTATCTGGCATTGAGGATTCTTTATCTGTACTACAATCCACCTCCGGATTGGTGGCCATTTCAGGATCCCTTACCCAATATTCCTGAGACCTATCTGGGAATGGTGTTAGATATCGACTGCCCTTGTAACTGGGATGCTTGGAATTATCCATTTATAGACAGTTCCAGGAGAATGGCTTATCTTCAGGGATACAGTGATGCAGCAATGGAGTACTTTCGCATGGCTCTAGCTCAAAGGGATCCTTGTTATAAATTCATACCAGGTCCATTGGATACCATTATTTGCTGCTGGCCGGATCCTGTGGTCCTTGCTCAACCAGATAGACCTTATGCCCTACACATTCTGAGAAACGATGCCTTTATCTATCCGCAGAACGGTTATGATGACGATTCACTTTACAAGTATCTGAGTACGCCTGGATATTCCGTTTATGGCTCCGGAAACGAGGCGGACTACAATATCGTTACTACTGGCAGGGTGATTCCAGCACAGAGTTTTCCGGCTGCAGATACTTACTCGGTGGCGTATGCTCTGGCTGTCTCAGATCAACACGATGTTGCGCATCTGGATACTCTTGTAGATATGGTATTGTGCGGAAATGCTAACCGGGATAACACAGTATCCGTTGCTGATATAGTCTCAGTGATCAATTATCTGTTTAAATCCGGATCTGAACCATGGTTATATATGAGTGATTGTGACGCAGATGGTGAGGTTACAATCGCTGATGCAGTATGCTTGGTGCACTACATGTTCAAGAGTGGATACCCACCCAGGTGTTCAAGTATACATTAATCTGATCGGGTATAAGTATTTCCAGATAGGGGATGGGTGTGATATCACCGTTGCAGATGTGGTTTACCTGATCAATTACCTTTCCAAAGGTGGACCCCCACCCTGCTAATAATAGCAAAGGTAGCTTTAGGTTTAATTACCATTATCTAAACAAACCTTACTTGCATTGGGGGCAAGGCGGGAGTACAGTTAAATGAAACTAGTGCAAAATACGTAAATTAACCATAGAAAGGTGTAAAGCTGAAGAAAATCAGAATATTATCCTGGAATGTGAATGGCATAAGAGCAGTACTCAAGAAGGGATTTCTTGACTGGCTCTCAGGGGAAAAACCGGACATCCTGTGCCTGCAGGAGACAAAGGCTCAAGAGGAACAACTCCCTTCTGATCTGAAGAATGTTAAAGGATATGACGTTTATTTCTCCTCAACCCAGAAAAAAGGATACAGCGGGGTTGCGCTATATACCAAGATAAAACCGGAAAGCATTAAAATAGGATTCGGTATTGAGAAGTTTGATAATGAGGGGAGAATCCAAGTAGCCGACTATAAAAGCTTTATTCTTTTTAATATCTACTTTCCAAATGGCAAAGCTTCCGGGGAGAGGTTAAAGTATAAAATGGACTTCTACGATGCCTTTCTGGCCTATGTGGATAAACTGAAGAAAAAAGACAAAAAGATAATAATATGTGGTGATGTGAACACTGCACATAAGGAGATAGACCTGGCTCGGTCTAAGGAGAACGAGAAAATTTCAGGCTTTTTACCTGAGGAGCGTGCCTGGATTGACAAATTTATAAGTCACGGGTTTGTTGATATATTCAGGATATTTAACCAACATCCGGGGCAGTACACCTGGTGGGATTTCAAATCAAAAGCCAGGGAAAGGAATGTGGGCTGGAGAATCGACTATTTCTACGTGAGCGATAATCTAAAGCAAAATATGAAGTCATCCAAGATTCTTTCGGATGTAATGGGTTCAGACCACTGCCCCATCAGCCTCGAAATCACCTCCTAATACTCTTCACTTTTTAATTTTTACTCTTTACTCTAAACTCTCTACTCTTTACTCTCTGTTCATAAACGCCCGGGGTACCCTGAAATATCCATCCTTTTTATCCGGTGCATTAGCTAAGGCTTCCTTCTGGGTGAGGGAGGGTTTTATCTCATCCTCCCTTAACACATTTTGCATAGGGATAACGTGCGAAGTAGGTGGAACGTTTTCCGTATCTACCTGGTTTAGCTGATCAATATATCTTATGATCTTATCTAACTCTTTTTGGAACTTTTTCTTCTCCTTCTCAGATAACTTAAGCCTGGCTAATTTGGCTACATATTCTACATCCTTTAAGGTAATGGGCATATCTACCTTCGGCTATCAAATCATATAATAAAAGTTGAATTTTTGATGTCAATATAAATTGTGTTTTAAAGAGGAATGCTTTTCCCTCTTGTCATTAGAATTTATAAAAATCCAGATCAAAAAGGAAAAGTCCTGCCAGGCAGTTAAACTGCTGCCAGCAGGACTATGATTATAAGAAAAGGTTGTAAAAAACCTTATTTTAGTCTGAGCTGAATCAAACCCAAATTGGTAGTTGAACCAGCCACCACTTCCACATCGCTGAAACTGGTATCAGCATAGTTAATGTCCTCAGGAACAGTATTGATCATGTAAAGCCCCGGGGATAAACCGATCAGCTTGAAATATCCGGTAATATCCGTCGCAGTCTGAACAGTATCATCGCCGGCTATAGCGAATGTGTGTGCTTCAGCAGGATCGGTTGTGCCCTCGATCTCGCCGGTGGTTGCCTGGGCAATAACTCTGATAACCGGTTTCATTTGATATTCGCCATTTCCCTTCTGAATGATCGATTTTTCCGCATCGAAATCTAAGGTCAGCTCGTAGAGTCTCCCCTCCTCAATGGTGAACTGGTGGTTCAGTTTTATCCCGCTCCGATAGCCACTGGGAATTTCCAGGTCATATTGATTTCCGTCCACCACTATATTGCTTCCGTCGGTTAGCTTCAGCCTCAGTTGGGTATAATGTCCCGGATCCAGCTGGCTGCTGTCCAGAAGGGCCAAAACCCCGTTTCTCAATACCAGAAGATCATAGGTACTGGTTGTGGAATCCAGAAGAATCCAGTTTGCCAGGGTATCATCACTGGCTTTGTGAATCCATACTTCCGAGACAGCTATATTCACTTCCTCGAAATCGGTGGGAGTATCGGTCAGATAGATTTTGAGATAACCATCCTTTTTGGAACTGGTGCTTTTGGAACAATAGAATAACATTAAAGACAGAATAATTACGCCAAAAACCATTAAATAGATTAGTTTTTTCATTACACACCTCCTGGATTGGAGCTATCTTTCAACGCATAATACACCTATATATAATTATCGACCAATGATTTGTCAATACTTTAAGATATTTTATACATTCCACAAAAGTTGGTTATTGAGATCTTTGCACGGTTCTGGCTACC
>JBARPA010000402.1:0-5365 GCA_049642665.1 Candidatus Zixiibacteriota bacterium | reverse complement strand
CTAAGGTGGGGGAGAAAATTAAAAGGGAGGGGTTAAAACCTATGAAGAGAGAGTATATCCACCTGAGTAAAACATTGGATGAAGCAATAGCGGTGGGTAAAAGAAAATCAAAAAAACCTTTAATATTTAAAATTCTGGCTGAGAGAGCTCAAAGGGAAGGAACTTACTTCTATGATCGAGGCTCGGTGGTCGTCGTTAAATATCTAGCACCTGAATTTTTAGAACCTATGATAATATGAAAATTAGATCTTTTCAGATAGCTTAAGTCAGCAGTATTTCGCATAAAGTAATGAGCTTGGTGTTTATTATTTCATCATTAAATTAGTCTTGACTATAAAACTTAACTGATCTATCCAGTTCCACCAGGACATGTTCACCATTTAGAATCTTGTTGACTATCCGGGCAAATTTTTCACAATTAAGACTCTGTAAGGTATAGGGATGCCAGTACTTCTTTGGCTCCACCTTGTCATCCTTGTAGTCTTTAATGCGAAACATTGTTTGTCCTCCCCTCTCAGAACAAAGTAATTAATATAATAATAGTAACCATTATTAATTGATTTCAAAAAAATAATCATTTTTTACACCTCCTGCAGATTCCCAATAGATTAATCTTAACCCCTTCCACATGAAACCCGGTCCTTTTTTCGATCCCCTTTAAAATTTTTACTTCCCCTTCTGGTCTTACATCATATATCTTACCACACCTTCGGCAGGCAAAATGGTAATGAAAAGAGGTGTCAGCATCATATCGGTCAAATGAGCTGTTAAGGGTTAATTTTTGAATCTTGCCCTCCTGGCTTAACTTGCGGAGATTGCGGTAAACTGTGCCTAAGCTTATATTAGGGATTTCCTGGCGTGCCATCTCATACACCCAATCAGCAGTGGGATGGCTTTTGGTGTTTTTCAATATCCTCATTATAGTTTCGCGCTGACGACTTCTCCTTTGTATACGCATAATTATTAAAAGATATAAATATTATTTCGGATTCTGTCAAGAGTAAACTATACTAAAGAGCTTAATAAAATTGAATCTAAATCTGCCGATAAAAAAAGTAAGGTTCGTAATAGCTATATAGGGTATAGGGCTTCAAATAAACCTATTCCAGAGGAGTAAGACTTGTTGCAGAAACAATCAAAAAATCTTTATAAGGTAAAAATTGCGGTGGTGGATGATGAGGAGGTCATGCGCAGACTGGTCACTGAGGTCCTCAAAGGGGAGGGCTATCAAGTCTTTACCTTCTCCAATGCCAGGGAGGCTTTGGGACAGGTGAAAAAAGAGAATTTCGATCTTATACTCACTGATATCAAGATGCCCGAAATGGACGGAATGGAGTTGATTAAATCCGCCCACAAGGTAAATCCTGATGTCGGAGCCATATTTATGACCGGCTATGCCAGTCTTTCCTCAGCCCGGGAGGCAGTTAAGGAAGGTGCATATGATTATATCCTGAAGCCCTTTGACCTGAATGAGGTGAGGAATTCGGTGGCTAAAGCTCTTAACAAGAAAATCACAGATCACGAAAAAGTAAGGGAGAAGGAATTGAATCGGCTTCTGGATCTGGACAGGAAAATGTTTCAAAGTGGCGATTTAAAAGGTCTCTTAAAGTTATCCCTTACCTTTGCACTTATGCAGTCTGATACTACTAAGGGTTCCATTCTTTTCTTAGACGAGAAAAACAAGAATTTGGAAATAGTTTTAACCGACGATTTATCCAGTCGTAGCTTTAAAGAGGAAAAATTAGAGATTTCCCCTGAAGTGGTCGAGGTATTTAATAAAGAAACCGATTTGATTCAGGCCGAGAAATTCAACCAGCATCAGATCTTCAAGGAGCTACAGAAAGGATATCACAATATCTCGATTATTAGTGAACTTATGAAAGAAGGGGAGAGGGCTACGTCAATTCTTATCAGAAGAGGTCAAAAGACTTTAGGGCTTCTAACCCTCAACCAGAATTCTGATGATAAGGTTTTCACGGGTGGAGTGATGAAATTATTAGCCGTTGTGACTGAGCAGACCGCTCTGTCCCTGGAAAACCTGATCTTGCTGAATGAATCCAGACAATCCTACAAGGAACTAAAGGAATTGCAGGAACAGCTCATACAGATGGAAAAAATGGCCACCCGGGGTCAACAATCAGCTGAGATCGGGCATGAACTTAATAACTACCTGACCGTGGTAATGGGTAACTTTCAAAAACTGGAGATAAACTTGAAAAGGGGAGAGACAGACCAGCTGAAAAAGTCACTTGGGTTGATAAATGAGCACCTGGAAAAAATAACCAAATTCATACAAGGATTAATGGATTTCTCCGTTCTCAAAACACATAAAAGGAAAACAAACCTCAATGAATTAATAGAGAAAGTGGTAGGTTTCGTTCGGGTTTTGCGGCGGTTTAAAAACATAAACCTGATTAAAGAATTGGATCCAAACATACCCCAGCTTCATCTGGATGCAGGTCAGATCCAACAACTCCTGTATAATCTGTTAAACAATTCCGCAGATGCCATGGGAAAAAGAGAAGGTGAAAGGGGAGCCGTCTCCGTGAAAACACGCCATGCCCAAGATGAAAATCGGGTCATTATGGAGATATCCGATACCGGATCAGGGATTGATGAGGAAATGAAAGAGAAGTTATTTAAAACCAGGTTCACTACCAAGGAATATGGCCACGGATTCGGGCTTTTGACCTGTAAAAGGATAGTGGAAATTCATAACGGGGAAATTAAGGCGGAAAGCAAACCCGGACAGGGAGCTACCTTCAGGATAAAACTTTCCGTAGATCAATAAGTAAATCTAAAAATCAACAACTGCATAATTCTTCTTCTTTTAAAGTCTCATACCCCTCTTTAAAGAGAAAAACCACAATAACCAGCCCAACTATGGGATCTGCCTGCCATAGCCCAAACAGATAATTGAGTCCCAGTCCGATCAAAAGCGCACCAGACAAAAACATACAGGCCAGTGTCTCCTTGGAGTCAGCTATCAGACTCCTGCTTTTTATCGCCTTTCCGGTCTGGTATTTCATATAGAATAAAACAGGCATCACTATCAAAGAGATGATAGCTATGATAATTCCTAAGAGGCTGGGATTCGGAATTTCACCAAAATATAGTTTTTTCACGGATTCATATAAAACATAGACGCCTAAGACAAAGAAAGTGTAACCAACCAGTTTTACCGCTCTTTTCTCCACTTTTTCCTCTTCTTCCTCTGATATCTTTCCATGTTGCTTGAATCTCCAGATCATCACCCCGCCGGACAGGGATTCCACAAAACTATCCAGACCAAATCCCACCAGGGCTATACTTCCAGCTAAGATTCCAGCAAGAATTGATACCACTCCCTCCAGGATATTGTAAGCCACCGTGAAGTATGAGAAAAGGAGAGCTTTTTTATGAAGCCTTGAATCCATGAAATCCTTATTTAATATAATTTAGTTCTTACGTGTTGAAATTTTATCATCTTTGACTGATAAATTCACCAGACAAAAAATATCTAGCTGAAACAGGAAATTATGTTCATCAAAACTATTTTCTGTAACTCGAAAATTCAATCTAGGATTCGGCATACACGCTAATCTCATTAAACACAATTTGTTTTTGCAGTGATTTGAAGATGATTATTTGTAATTATTAGGTGGAGACATCCTTTGGTGAGATTTCTAAAGTTATGGGCATAGAAATACGAAACTCCAAAAATATCCTAATCTCTGATGAATGGATCTTGTAACTTGTAAAGTAGATTCCCCCTCGGTGAAGAATCTCAATCTTTATCTATCTCTGAAGGTAGGTAAGTCGAGTCTTTTTCGATGTCTTTAACTATGTCTATATTTATTGAATTCCATGGGGTGGACTCAATAGCATCAAAAGCCAGGAGCAAAAATAACATCAAAAACACTAAAAAAAGTATGACTCTCTTTATGGGCTTCATTTTGCTCTATTATCTTTGTGATTTTCGAGATTTATCAAAAGATTTAAATATCACAGATCTTTTTCTGAAATCTTTTGAGGAATCTTTGTTGTTAGTTTTAAGTTCATTTTTCTTTGCCCATCACCGGTTGACCGCAGCTATGGCTTCATCTAAATCAAAGGGCTTGATAATGAAATCACACGCTCCATTTCGGATTGACTCAATCACAGAATGAAGGTTTACCTCTCCGGTCATTATAATAACCGAAATGTCAGGATTGATCCTTTTGACGGTCCTGAGGAGTTCTATTCCGTTCATCTGGGGCAATCTATGATCAAATAGCATGACATCGAAGCTGTTATCTTTCACCTTTTCTAAAGCATCTAATCCGTCGGCTATCCCCTCCACCTGGTAGCCTTCTTCTGTTAGAACCTCATCCAGAAGGCTCAGGATGCTCTCCTCATCATCTACCACCAGCACCCTTTTGGTAAATTGCTGATGCGCCATTCTCGAAAAACTTTTCAAGTTTAAATTAATTGCTGTTATTCTTATTCTATGTATCGGGTTTAAACACATAAAATTAAGCTTGGTTTAATGCTAAAATGCTGTTCTTAAAGCAAATTTCAATGTAATAAATTTCTGAATTGGCGAGCTTTTATCTGAAACCCAGAAAAGCTAAAATCGTAAAAGATATTAAGTTAGTTGCAAATATATGTTAAAAACTAAAGGAGTTGCAATATGAAAAAAGTGATCTTGATAGGCGGGGGGATAGTAATTATAATTTTAGTTATGTTTTTCCTGTTCAAGGGTTCAGGGAAAAACAATCCCGGAATTACTTTGGTCAAAGTGGAAAAGGGGGAGATCGTGGATAAGGCCATTGCTATCGGCAACATATTGCCCAAGAATGAAATCGCAGTTAAATCGAAAATATCCGGCATCGTGAGGAAAGTCTTTGTTGAGATGGGGGAGAAGGTAAGAAAAGGAGATCGTCTAATTGATATCAGTCCCTCTCCAACTCCCCTTGAATACGCCGAGGCAAAAAGGAACGTGGAATTGGCTGAAGTGGATTATGAAAATGCAAGGTCCGAATATCAAAGAGCCAGGGAACTTTCTGAGAAAAATCTCATCTCCCAGCAGGAATTCGATCAGAAATCCAAAAGATACAAGGAGGCTAAACTGAGAATGGATCTGGCTACTGAGAAACTCTCCTTAATCGAAATAGGAAAAACTCAGATCGCAGACAAGAAAATCGAATCGGTGATAACTTCACCCATAACTGGCACCGTGCTTCAGAGAAGGGTGGAGGAGGGAGATCCGGTGGTGCCACTTACATCCTACCAGGCAGGAACCGAACTTATGTCCTTAGCTCGTATGGATAATCTGATCTTTAAGGGAACCGTGGATGAGATCGATGTGGGCAAGCTGGAGGAGGGTATGGAAACCGTTATAAAG
>JBARPA010000401.1:0-3232 GCA_049642665.1 Candidatus Zixiibacteriota bacterium | reverse complement strand
AAGCTAAGCTATCCTGGACAAAAACATTATAAGCTTTACCAGGGGTATCATAACTTCCAACTAAATCCGGATTGGTCGGATTTTTCACGTTAATTATATGAAAACCACTGTCCTCGTCAGCTATATATGCCAGGCTGTCCTGGATGAAAACACCGCCAGCCCAATCCGGGGTATCGTAGCTCCCAATGAAATCGGGGCTGGTTGGGTCTTTAATATTTATTATCTGCAAACCACTCCCCCCGTCAGCCACATAGGCTAAGCTGTCCTGTACAAAAACATCCATAGCATAATTCGGAGTATCGTAGGTCCCAATTGAATCCGGATTTGCCGGATCAGAAACATTGATGATCTGCAGACCACTCCCTTCATCAGCCACATAAGCTAAGCTGTCCTGAACGAAAACAGCAGCAGCCCATTTCGGGGTGTCGTATTTGCCAACTACATCTGGATTGGCTGGATCGCTGATATTAACTATATTAAAACCCGTATAGGTATTAGCCACGTAAGCCAAAGTATCCTTAACAAAAACACTCATGATTTCATTGGGGCTACCAGAACTCCCGAATAAGTCTGGATTGGCTGGATCACTGACCTGAACTACCTGTATACCACCAACTTCATCGGCTACATAAGCTAAGCTGTCCTGTACAAAAACACCGTAAGCCCGACCCGGGGTATCGTAATTTCCAATCAAATCTGGATTGGCTGGATCACTCACATTGATGATCTGCAGACCTGTAGTTTGATCAGCCACATAAGCTAAGCTGTCCTGAACAAAAACATCATAAGAATAAGCTGGGGTATCGTAGCTGCCGACAGAATCTGGATTGGCTGGGTCACTAACGTTGACGATTTGCAGACCTTTACTGTAATCAGCCACGTAGGCTAAGTTGTCCCGAACAAAAATACCCTGAACAGAACCCGGTGTATCGTAGCTGCCTATGTAGCCTGGACTGGCGGGATCACTGATATCGATTATATGAAATCCGTCAGTAGTCTTAGATACATAGGCTAAGGTGTCCTGGACAAAAATACTATAAACGTGGGTGCCGTACTCGCTGATCCAACTTGGATTGGCTGGATCCTTAACATTGATTATCTGCAAACCGCTCCCACCACAGGCCACAAAGGCTATGCTGTCCTGAACAAAAACGTCTTCAACCCCTCCCGAGTTACTGTAACTGCTAAGAGAACCTGGATTGACTGGATTGTTCACATCGAATATCACCAGCCCGGCAGACTCATCGGCCAGGTAGGCATAGTTATCCTTAACAAATATTCCTCTTCCCTCTCCTACAAGATAAAACCTGCTTACAAAAGATGGATTGGCTGGATCGGAGACATCAAAAATCAAAAGCCCATTGCGAAAAGCACAATAAGCATAATCTCCTACCACCTGAACATCTCGTGCATCAGTCCAGAGGATACTGGAAACATAGGTGATATCATTGGCAGATACCGGCTGAAAGGAAAAAAACAGAAGCATCAGAGCCACAATACCCGCCAAAAACAGCTTAGCTTCTTTCATAACTCCTCCTGAGCTTTAATGTTTAAAGAATTCATTGAAATCAACCTTTTCTCTCGCACTGAAGCATCTTCCCTTTCTGTCATAATAGTAATTGAGATTTTTTATTATGTCAAGTAGATTTTGTTTGGCAGGGACTTCAAAATTATTTTACATTCAGAATACCAAGATGGATAATTACATTTTTGTATATAGATCTATCTTTTGAAGAGGATGAAATGTGAGTAGTGGCGTATGGCAATACGCCCCCGTATTTGTATATAATAAATCCACAGTGAATCGATAAAATAGTTGATCCGGGCAGGGAAGATAAAAAAAGGAGCAGGAGGGATTTATGTGCATAAAGCAAGGTGGTAAAACAAAACAACTCCCATCCTGCTCCATAAGTTTGACGTCTGTTAAACGCTGAAATTTGAGTGAAGTGAAAGGGGGAAAAAGGTTATGTTTCTCCTGGGAAACGCTGACCTAAAAAACGGAAAAAAATTTCCAGCTTATTCCACTAATAAGGGTAAAGTGATCGTGGATCATAGTTGGTTCTGAGTGATTCTATTCATTTTCAAGACTTTTCAAAAAAAACAAAAATTCTCTTGACTTATGTCATATGAATAGTTATATTTTTTGATTGATTTGATGTCGGTAAATTGAGGGTAATTATAGAATTAGAGTTAAGTATACCTAAGGCAAAAATAAACAGAAGCAAGAATTATATTGGGTCGATAGGTTGGGATACACAAACTCCAAAAGAACACCGTAAAAACTAACTATTGATCAGATAGAGACGAAAAAATGTGAGCTGATCTCTAAACTGCCCACGCCCGAGGAAAAGCAAAAAGATATATTCGGGGGATACATAGATATCGTCTGTGCTTAAGAAAGTCGCTCAGAAAACGTTTAAATGCGAAATTTATACTATTCAAAGACAAACTATGTCCCAAAATACAAAAGCTATAGTTTCTTTACCTTGTTAAGTGAATGTAAGAACTTTAAAACTAAACAGGAGGAGTTGTATGAGAAGGCACGAGAAATTATTACTAGTGATTCTCTGCTTACTGATTTTACTACTTACGGGATGTACTAGTGGACCGTCCAAAAAGGAGATTGAAGGAGCTGTACGTGAATCACTACAACAAAAAGTGCCTAGCTTGTTATCGGGATATTATACTGGAGGCGAAGATGTCATCATAGAGGGCTTGTGGGTTGTGAAAATAGGGAAAGCACAGGGTCAAGGTTCAGATAAGTATTGGCCAGTCAAGGTCTATGCCAAAGGTTCGTGCAAAGTATTATTTGGAGGTCGTCGCCCCTTTGCGGGTGAAACAGAATATAATGTACGGAAAGACCCGTACGGCAAGTGGGTTGCAGAACCTGCAGGCTTTTAGATTCTTCAAATACAATACAAAAAGGAGGTTAAATTTGAAAAAGATCATCCTTTTTCTAATCTTTATGTCGCTCTTAGTGTTCTTTTGTAAAAACAAAAGCCCTGATGAACTGTTTCGTATCATGCAGAATGGTAAGTGGGGTTATATTAATAAACAGGGGGAAATAATTATCAAACCGCAATTTGACCATACTGATGATTTTTCTGAAGGATTAGCAGCAGTGAGTATTAATTATAAATGGGGATACATTGATAAAACAGGCAAGATAGTAATCCCGCTCCAGTTTGGAGGTGCTTCGTCTTTTCGGGAAGGCTTAGCCCATGTGGGTGGG
>JBARPA010000400.1:0-4740 GCA_049642665.1 Candidatus Zixiibacteriota bacterium | reverse complement strand
TCGCTGTATGGAGCTCGGTACAAAACCTTGGTCATTCGCCTATCGTTATTGGCCACCTGGATTAAAGCTTCTCCTTTGCTGCACAAGGATCCCTGATTAATGGGATGATCCGGATCACCTTCAATATTGATTATCTTGCCGTTGCTTACCGAGACGATCTGACTGCATCCTACTCCACAATAAGGGCAGATGGTCGTGCTTTCTTGGGCATATTTTATCTTCAGATCCAGTGCTTGAGCTTGAGCTGTCTTAAAGGAGAATCCGAGAGAACTTAAGATGGCGCCGCCGGTGGTAGCTCCGGTTATCTTTAAAAAACCTCTTCTTGTAACTCTCATATAATGTTTTTCACCTCCTAAGATATTTATTTTTCTGGTTTAACTTCTACATCTTTTTCATAGATTTCATTCAACATATTCATGGACTGGTGTATTTTATCAACCTCCTCCTGAGAAATATTGGATTTCTTTTTCTCTGCCATCTTCTTGAGGACATCCTTCATCTCCGCATCACTCATCGTCTGGTGAGCTTTAACAACGACAGCGATAGAATGGCAACTGCCGCACTTCTGCTGGAAAAGTTGTTGCTCCGGCTCCTCCCTGGGGAACAGGGTGAAGGTGGCTTCAATCTCCTTAAGGGATTTGGCACTGATTTTTACCCCCGCCTTATCGTGCATCTCGGTGATGATTTTCTCCATTCCCTCTCTCACATCCGATAAGGAATGACAAATAGAGCATTTTTGCTCAAAAGCATTCGGCTCCTTTTTCTTCTCCTCTTTTGGCTGAGATTGTAGAATTTGTGTGAATACTAAAGTGAAAGCGAAGATTGATACGAGGAGGATAACCGCTATTTTCTTATTCTTACTCACCTGCCATCACCTCCTTCTTTTACAAAGATTGATGGTTTTTCCTTTGCTTTTTTCAAACTTAATGTCCTAAGTGACCATCCCCTTTTCTTGTCCCAGGGATTGGGAATAGGGATTAAAGTATCCCTCTTTTTCAGCTACCAGATCCAGGGCCAAGCTGTTGAGATTTTCCCAACCCAAGTCCAGATCCTGTGGTTTTTCCATTTTCCTCTGATCTATGGTCTTCACATATTTTTTACATTCATCGCAGACATACACCCGGTGAGGATCGCCCTCCGCTGTGAAAAAATACCTTAAAGTCTTTTGGTCCTCATTGGAGCAGAAAGGACATTTCAGTCTTAAGTAACTCCACTGGGTCTCGCAGAACTTACACCATAAAATCCTTTTACCATCGTCTTTTCTTAAATAAGCCATGGCCGGTAAACTCCCACAAACCGGGCAGAACCCTTTCAGCCAGTTCTCCCGATCTATTTTCTCCATGACCCTTTGGGCATAAAGTTCAAAAACCGGATTGCCCAGGTGCAAACCCAGGAAATTCAAGTCTTCAGCGTCCACCTTCAACTTTTTAGCCAGATTCTCAAGATATTCTGAATCAAAGCAAAAAACCTTCTTGATCAGAACCTCCAGATCCAGTTCTTTTTTCTCACAACTCTGCTCCAATTTCTCCACAAATTTTCCATCATCTTTTTTGAATTTCCTCAGAATGGAAAGATATTCTTTGAAAAGTCCTTCCAGCCATTTTGGGTCCATTTCAATATCTTTGAAATCCAAAAGGTAGTCAGACCGCTTAATTCTTTTTTCAACCTCAGCCCGATCGATCTTTATCTTTTCCTCTTTGTAGTTTTTTTGGGCTTCAGCTTTTGCTTTTTTAAATTCTTTATAAAGTTCTTCCAGTATTTTTACCTCGGCCTTCATGATTGCTAAAATTTAAAGAGCTAGTTAAGTTTCCAATAATAAATATTTTCCACCTTCTTTGTCAAGATAAAACATAAAATTTTTTTTAAATAATCCATATAAGGAAAATATTTACTGAAGGTTTTGATTTGCCCTTTTGGGTGGATTTAAACCCAAGGTGGCTGCTGGGGCAAACCTATTTATAGACAATAAATTACGTAATACGCTGTGACATTTCAAGTATCAGAAATATTTAATCCAAGCATATTTTTAACTTGCTATAAATTCAAAGAAATATTATAATCAGAAACCTGGATACTGAATTGTTGTATAAAAAGAAACAAATAAAATGACAATATCGTATGGTAAGTTTAGATGTCAACTATTTTTAACATATTTTATCAGTATTCTTTTAAACTGCCATATATTCAACATTTAACCCTGATCTATTAAATTGATCTTAACTTAAACCATTTTCGGAGGTTTAAAATGCGTTTTTCTAAAATTTTATTAGCCGCATTTTTGCTCATCATCATCAGCTTCAGCCTGGCTCAGGCTAAGGAATGCCGGCTGATGAGATATCCTGACATCCACAAGGGCAAAATTGTCTTCGCCTATGCAGGCGATCTCTGGCTGATCTCCAGTGAGGGCGGTGTGGCCCGGAAGCTTACCTCTCATCCCGGTGAGGAGGTATTCCCCAGGTTCTCGCCTGATGGCAAATACGTTGCCTTTACCGGCGAGTACGAGGGAGGCACCCATGTCTATGTTATGCCAGCTGAGGGCGGGGAACCGCGTCAGCTCACCTTTCACCCGGACATTTTCGATGTCCCGGAGAGGATGGGATACAATGACCAGATGATTGAATGGTATCCCGACGGCAAAAAAATCCTTTTCCGCTCCCGCAGGGAAAGCCACCGGGCATCCGGCAGTAAGCTCTTCAGCGTGGACGTGGAAGGCGGTCTGCCCGAGGTTTTACAGATCCCCGAATCCGGATTGGCTTCATTTTCCTCGGATGGTAATAAATTAGCTTACAATCGAAGGTTCAGGGAGTTTCGCACCTGGAAACGCTACAAAGGCGGAACAGCACAGGACGTGTGGATCTACGATCTGAAAAAAAACAAAATCGAACAGACAACCGACTGGGAGGGAACCGACAACTCCCCCATGTGGCATGAGGATATGATCTATTTCAACTCGGATAGGGATCACACCCTGAATATCTTCGCCTATGATATCAATACCAAAAAGACAAAAAAGATCACCAATCACAACGAATATGACGTCAAGTGGCCCAGCGTGGGTCCGGGCAATATCGTCTATGAAAACGGGGGATACCTTCACGTGCTGGATCTTTACACAAACGACACCAAAAAGATCAAAGTCGAAGTCCCCAGCGATCTGATTCTGACCAGACCCACCTATGAAAGGGTATCTGATCTTATCCATAGTTTTGATATTTCCCCATCTGGTAAAAGGGCAGTTTTCAGCGCCAGGGGTGATATCTTCACCGTCCCTGAGAAAAAGGGAAATGCCCGAAATTTGACTTATACTCCGGGCTTCAGAGAAGTCTTTGCCACTTGGTCGCCTGATAAAAAATGGATAGCTTATTTTTCCGACAAGAATGGTGAATATGATATTTACATTCGTCCCCAGAACGGAGAAGGCGAGGAGCAAAGGATCACCACCGATGCGGACTGCTACCGTTTTGATCCCAAATGGTCTCCGGACAGCAAGAAAATTCTCTGGACTGATAAAAAGATGAGGCTTTTCTATGTGGATATAGAGGACAAAAAGCCGGTTCTTGTGGACAAAGCAGATTATACTCAGATCTGGGTTGCCAACTGGTCACCGGACAGCAAGTGGATAACCTACACCAAAAACGAAGCTCACTTTTACGAAGCCATTTACCTTTATAACCTGGATGAGAAAAAAACCCATAAGATCACAGATGATCTCACCGACGATATCAATCCTGTTTTCGATCCAGACGGAAAATATCTCTATTTCATTTCCCTCCGCAGTTTCGCCCCCACCTTCAGCGATTTCGAGCAGAACTATATATACGCCAATACCAGAAACATCTATCTTATGACCCTGCAGGCTGATTCCCTGTCCCCGTTTGCCCCGGAAAGCGATGAGGAGGAAATAAAAGAGGACGAAAAGAAAGAGGAAAAAGAAGATAAAGATGAGAACGGAAAAGAGGAAGAGGAAGAAAAAGAGGATAAAGATAAGGAAAACGACAAAGAGGATAAAGACAAAAAGGATAAAGATGAGGAAAAGGATGAGGATGAGGACGAAGAGGAAGCAATCCAGATCGATCTGGCCAACATCGACCAGCGGATCGTGGGCATACCCGTTCCCTCAGGCAACTACTGGGGTCTCAGGGCAGCCAAGGGAAAGATCTTCTATATGTCCTCTCCCTCAGTGGGAAGAGAAGGCGGTGCCAGCGGCCCCCAGAACACCATGCATATGTATGATCTCAAGGAAAAGGAACACAAGACCGTATTGAGCGGCATCTCCAATTATGAGCTCTCCAGTGATGGTAAAAAGATCATCTATAACTCGGGAAATACTTATGGCATTATCGATGCCAAATCTGGCAGCAAGGTGGGAGACGGCAGCCTGAACTTATCCGAGCTGGAGATGAAGGTCGATCCCCGGGCAGAATGGGAGCAGATCTTCAACGAAGCCTGGAGACTGGAGCGGGACTTCTTCTACGATCCCAATATGCACGGTGTGGACTGGGATTTGATGAAAAAGCGCTATGGCGAGCTTTTGCCCTATGTGGCTCACAGGTCCGATCTAACCTACATAATTGGTGAGCTGATCGGCGAGCTTTGCACCTCGCATACCTATGTGGGAGGCGGAAAGACGCCAAAGATTGACAGGTATGGAGTAGGTCTTTTAGGCTGTGATTTCGAGGCCGATCCTGATGCTGATTATTATCGTTTCAAGAAAATCTACAAGGGAGAAAACTGGAAAGA
>JBARPA010000399.1:0-3239 GCA_049642665.1 Candidatus Zixiibacteriota bacterium | reverse complement strand
ACTGTACACCATATGCACTAAGATAAATGAAAGACATTGTAGTTATTGCATTGAAAACTTGGGCACCAAGCACTGCGATACTTTATCAGTATTCCCCATCTACTGTTACTCTTTCGCTATTCTAGATTCTATATTATATAATTCACTTGTCAAAGTCAAGAAAAAAATACTTTAATATGTCAATGATTTGTACTTGAGAAAATTCAACTGGTTAAAATATCCTCTTGACAAGGGGGAATTGCTTTATGTTTAATTAGATTTACTTGAGAGCTAAACATAAACTAATTTGGAGGTTTTCAAAATGAATCCTAAAAGAGTTATAATTGCCACCGTTGTTGGTGCTTTGTGCGGGCTTTTTTGTGCCTGGGGCACGTCCCAGATTAAAGATCCCAGTTTCCCGGTTACCACCGGACTTTTGGTTTCAGTTTTCTATAATAGACTTTTGATTGGCTTTTTTGTGGGAGTGGCTGATAATATTAAACTTCATTCGGTGATCAGAGGAGCCTTTATTGGCGCTATAATCACTATGGCTATGAGCATTATCCCCATTATCGACGGACAGGTTATGGGCGGAATAATGTTTCTGATACCCGGGATTATTTATGGAATTCTCGCTGATGTGATTGCTACAAGATTTTCTAAATAAAGGGTGTGACAGTGAAGAATATCGAAATAATCGACGTGGATTCTACTGCGTCAAGCAACACAAGATTCACTAATATTATGAATAAAGAGCTAAAATAAAGAGGTGTAAAGCGTGACTGATTCAACTGAAAAGCTGTATGTAACTGATAGAGACAGGTGGCGGACATGGCTCAAGAAGAATCATAAAATCAAAAAAGATATCTGGTTGATCTATTACAAAAAGCACACCGGAAAGCCCAGAATCCCCTATGATGATGCAGTTGAGGAGGCGCTGTGCTTTGGGTGGATAGACAGCACCGTGAAAAGGCTGGATGACGAGAAATATGCCCAGAAGTTCACTCCGCGTAATACCAAAAGCAATTGGTCTGAATTAAATATCAAAAGAGCCCGGAAAATGATACAGGAAAAGAAGATGACCCAGGCAGGATTGTCAAAATGCAAAGATGTGTTGAAAAGTGCTACGAAAAAACCCAAAACCAAAACTCTTAAGAAAAAAATAGTTATCCCCTCAGATTTGAAAAAGGCATTGACTAAAAATAAGAAAGCTCTGGAGAATTTTAATAACTTCGCCCCCAGCTATAAAAGAATGTACATCGGATGGATAAACAGTGCCAAAAAAAAGGAGACAATAGAAAAACGGATCGCTCGTGTTGTCGAATGGTCTACGCAGAACAAAAAACCAGGGATGTTGTAAAATCTTCTTACGGTCAATTAAGGGAATCTGTTAATGACAATTGATATAAATGATGAGCTAAATAAAGACATTTTCAGAGAGAATCTGATTAAATACACCCGAAAAGCATTTGAGATGCTGCCCCCTATGGCAAAGCCACGGATCCTGGATGTGGGCTGCAGCACAGGTGTTCCTACTATAGAACTTGCACGGCTAAGCAATGGTAAGATAATTGGATTGGACATAGATCAACCTTCATTGGATAAATTTGATGAGAAGATAAAACAAGCTGGGTTTACGAGTCGAGTCAAGACCATCAAATGCTCGATGCTTGAAATGGATTTCCCGGATGAAAACTTTGACCTCATCTGGGCTGAGGGCGTCCTATCCAGAATTAGCTTTGAAAAAGCCCTTAAAGAGTGGTGGAGGTTTCTGAAGAAACAGGGCTTTCTGGTGATTCATGATGAGATCAGGTTTATTGAAAAAGATTTAGAAAAGATCTCAAACTGTGGTTATACTCTGTTCGGACATTTCAAATTACCGGAAGATGCCTTCTGGATTGAATATTACAAACCTCTGCAAAAGCGAATAGATGAGCTTCGAATAAAATATAGTAACGACACCAAGGCTCTGCCTGTACTTGATGGGGAGCAGTGCGAAGTCGACACTTTCAAAAAAAACCCCGAATTGCATAACTCCGGCTTTTATCTTTTGAAAAAAGGGTAAATTATTTAAAAGGAGTAAGTATGTCTTTTGATTTAAGCAAAAAAAATCCTGATATCAAAAGCATTGCTAAGAAAGTCATAAAGGACAAAAAATTACTCACTGAATTAAAAGAGACTCTTTTATCTAAAAAAGAAACTCTCAGATTTAACAGCATCAATGTTTTACTACTCATAAGCGAGAAGCACCCTGAAGTGTTATATCCTGAATGGGATTTTTTTGTAAAGCTTTTGGAAAGCGACAATGCTTACCATAAGTATATTGCCATCTACATCATAGCCAATCTAACCAGGTTTGACACAAAAAACAAGTTCGAGAAGACATTTAATAAATATTATAATCTGCTTGATGATAAAAGCATAATCCCACCCTCACACGTTGCCTTTAACTCAGGGAAAATCGTCAAAGCCAAGCCAAAACTTCAAAACAAAATTACCAATAAGTTATTGAATATAGACAGAATACATCACAAAGCGGAACGCAAGGATCTGATAAAAAGCTATGTAATAGAGGCGTTCGATCTGTACTTTGAAGAAGCCAAAGATAAAAAGAAGATAATAGAGTTCGTCAGAAAGTAGTTAAAGAGCAAAAGCCCAAAGACAAGAAAAAAAGCAAAAGAATTTATTAATAAATGGGGTGCGAAATCTTTATGAATCCTCTGCGACCAGCTTTTGCAATTTTTCCCTGTTGGTGAGGATAATATTTTTCGAATCCGAAGTAATCAGTCCCTGTTTTTTCAACTTGCTCATCATCCGGATAGCCGTTTCCACGGTGGTCCCCACGATATCAGCGATGTCCTGGCGGGTAAGACGGATGTTGATCTTTATTCCCTCGGGAACTGGTGAGCCGTGTTTCTCGGAAAGCCCCAGAAGGAGTGCAGCAATCCTTTTATCCACTCTGCTGGATGCTAAAGCCATTATCATCTCATGGGCTTTCATCAGCTTCTCGCCCAGGTAGATTATAATCCCCTTGGCCAGGTTTTGTTGTTTACTCAGATGGTGAAACAGATCCTGTCCGGAGATGGAAAAGGCTTTGGTCTTCTCCATAGCTTTAGCGGAAGCAGAATAAGTCCTGGAGAAAATTGCCCCTCCACCGCAGATGTCACCAGGGGTTACGATCTCCAGAACCATCTCCTTTCCCGAAGCTGTATGCTTTACCACTTTCACCTTTCCTTCCTTAATTACATAGAGCCTGCCCG
>JBARPA010000398.1:0-5477 GCA_049642665.1 Candidatus Zixiibacteriota bacterium | reverse complement strand
GTTATCCCTTTGCTTTCAATCAGGGTTTGATCCAGCATACCGAAATCTATCTTGGGCAAACTCTTCTTAATCTCTCCGAAAACCACAGCACTGGCTACTCCTAAAGCTTCGCTGTTTGATTCCTTTTTAAACCTACTCTGAGTTACCAGACCATCCTCATCTATAACTAAACAACCCAGAACTCCAGGCACTTTCAAAATTTCACTCAAAGCCTCCTGGGGGGAGAGTTGCACCTTGAATTGACTGAAGATCTTATGGTCAGCTGGAATGTTTTTCCATTTGACTTCGGTTTGGTCTGTTCCCTGTTGGTCTTCGATTTCCTTTAAAAGTTTTTCTATCTGAGGATTTTCCGGATCTGTAGTAAATAATTTATCCAGAAGTCTTCTGGCTTCCTCAGGTTTGCCCTTTTTTATCAATATCCCAGATAAAAGGAGCTCATTAGCTCTGGTCCGGCCATCTGCTTTAATAGCCAAAAAGAGCTCCTTCTCCGCCTCAACAAAGAATCTTTTGTCCATATTTATTTTAGCCATAACCAGATGAGCAGAACCATAATCCGGATGGATTCTAAGGCCCTGATTACAAACCCTGGTGGCCATATTCAAATCCCCTCTTCTTCGATATGCTTCTGACAGGGCAGCAAATATCAGAGACTCAGGATCTTTGGATAAAATCTTTTTACACTTATCGATTCTATCGTTTAACTCATCTGTATTTACCATCTGCCACCTTTCGTTTCACCCTTTATTTTCTATCGTCACTATAGCAAGGTAAATCCACCCAAACCGTTTGAGTTTTTAGTTTAGCTTAAAACCTTCTTTAATCGATAAATACCCCATCCCAATAGAATCACCCATACCAGCTTAAAAAATGAATAAAGAGCTGAGTCAAAACTGAAGATATTCATTGAATTTCCCAGCCTGACAAACTGCAATAAAACCAGAAGTAAAAAGGAAATAAATATTAAAAGCCAGCCCAGGGAAAGCTCGCCTCCTTTAAGGAAAGACTCGATCTTTTTGGCATAAACAAAGCACCCGCATACAGCTAAAAGAATCGCTAAATTTAAAATCACCTCCAGAAAAGAGCTTTGCACCAAGGCAGTACCCTCGTTTTGGGCATAGCCCTGAGAAAAACTTATCCCGGACAGCATAAATAACAAAACCCAAAAAAAGAGCTTTCCCTTCATCTCCCTTTTCCTATCTAAGTTTTATCTAATACCCTGTATATTTCCTGTTGCAGCTGATATTTTTCAACCACCAATTTATCAGCTTCCAGAAAGGGAGCAATTTCCCTTTTAATCTGGTCACAGAGTTTATTTTTTATTTTCATACCCAGAATCGAATACAGGTTTTTTAAATATTCGAATAAAACCGAATTATATAAATCTAAAAGTTTATGTAATCTGATCTCATGGGGGATCTCCTTTACCACGGACGAAAAGGTCTCTTTCTCCAGATAACCTTTATTTAACAGTCTCCCCAGAATGGGATAGTATCTTTTCTGCTGTCCAATAAAACGGTTCAAAAGTTCATCTTTACCCTTTCCCAACTTCCGGGCTAAAACCTCCTCCACCAAGGAAAAACAGTGATGATAAACCTGGAAAACGGTGTCCAACAAAACCTCCTCCTCTTCCCCTTTATTCTCATGTGTGGTCTTCTGAGCCCCTTTTATTACCAATCCATTTAAGATCAGATCAGACAAAGATTTGGAGGTGGTGAACTCCCCCCAGGGGCTTTCCATTAAAATTTCGCTTACACTTCTTTGGCCATCTATCAAAAGCAAAGTCTGATATTCATCCAGGGTTAAATTCACCCTACCCTCATTAGCTGGAGGCTTAAGGTTCAGCTCCAAGGTGAAATCACCCGGAGGAAGGGTCTTCTGAATCTCCGACCATTCGTCCACCCTTTTAGCTCCTTCCATGATCAGACCCATGGTATTCATTTTCAATTTGAACTCAGTGTGTGGCGGCAGTTTACCCTCCATCAACTCAAATTCAGCCTCCTCCCAACCAAAAATCGAGAAGACTATCTCCTCAATTCTAATCTTCAAAGCATCCAGAACATCCCGCCTGGATATCAAACTCAGTACCACCAGGGTATCTGCAACTCTCTTTCCGGAGCTTTTCGATAAAAGCAATGCCCTATCCCAATCCTTTTTATCTATTTTCTTCTTGCGTAATAAAAACTGACTTAAAGACCAATCCTCCTGTTCTGTGGTGATAAAGGAAATCAGATTACCCTCCAAAAAGAAAAGGCTTTTTTGCTGGTTCTGCCGGGTTATAGAAAGCATCCCGGTCTTCTTGTTGGTACTGATAAGCTGCAGAAGATCAGAAAATGAAACTGTCTTTAAATTCCCTACCAGGCTCATCTTATCTCAACTTGTAGTTTTTTGATCTTTCCTCACCTAACATCCAGTCGAATCTTAAATCAGAACCTTTAATCTCAACCTTTATCGCACCCTTATCCCGGGTCCAGAATACCGGAGCTTTAAAACCCAGTCTTTTGAAGTCAAGCACATCCCAGGGATACTCATAGGTTGTCAATATGATCGTTTGTGGTTTTAAAGCATCAATTATCTTTCTGAATTCCTCCTCCTCAATACATTCCGACACTGTACCCATCAGATGGAACTTTTTACCTCCAAGTAAATTAACGAACCCTTTGCCCGGATCAGAATTCAAAAAAATGGCACAAAAATCCACGTATTCCAGGGTCAAAAGGTATCCTTTCTTTTCTTTATCGGGTAAATAGTTAAAAATCTTTACGTTCCCATCCAGATCAAAATCCTCCCCTATGAGCCTATAAGGGATTGTATAAGCTTCTAATAGCTCAGCGAATCTTTGAGAAGAATCCAAAATTATAGCCTCCTTGACTTTTACCTCCTTAAGCACAGACTCCAGACCACCGTTAAACTGGTTTCCCTCAGAGGTCAGGATAAGCTTATCTATGAATCTTATATTCTTTTTTATGAGATAGGGAACTACTACCCTTTCCCCGGCATCCCAGGTCGGGTTTTTTGACCCGGTATCTATTAGTATCTTCTCTTTGGGGGATAAATCGATTAAAATACTCTGTCCCCTACCCACATCCAAAAAGGTGATCTCCAGTTTCTCTTTTTGGAATAAAACCTCCTTACCTAATATGAAAATGCTCAGAAAAACCAAGCTGAAGATGCCAATAATCCTGGCTTTTTTACCCCAGTCAATCAAAACAACCGAAAAGAAAAGATAATACAGGATAAGTAAAGGATAAGAAGGTGAGGGC
Organism: Candidatus Zixiibacteriota bacterium; assembly: GCA_049642665.1. Taxonomy (GTDB): domain Bacteria; phylum Zixibacteria; class MSB-5A5; order MSB-5A5; family SM23-73-2; genus CAYURP01. The sequence goes on along the minus strand of JBARPA010000398.1, from coordinate 2,217 downwards.
AGATCTAAAGTTGCATGGGGAAGCTGGGAGAAAAACTCCACCACCCTGAGGGTAAGGGTCAGAACCAGCCAGTTGAAAGCAGAAAGAATTTGAGCTAAACTTATGCTGAAAAGGGCGGCAATTACTGTCATGCTCCCGGTTATTACTGCCAAACTCACCAGAGGAACCACCAACAGGTTAGCCGCAAAAGCATACAGGCTGATCTGGTTGAAGTGATATGCCAGTATAGGATAGCTGGTTATCTGAGCCACCAGGGAGACAAAGAGGGGCAGTATTATCCAGTTTTTGACAAAACCTTTAAACTTTTGGGAAATTTTGTATAAAAGAGAATCGGGGTGAACAATAAAGATCAAAAGCCCCAGGGTTACCCCGAACGAAAGCTGAAATCCCACATCGAAAAAACTTAAAGGAGAGAAAAATAAAATCAAAAGGGCCGAAAAACCTAAGATATTAATTAAATCCTTTTCCCTTTCCCAGAAAAACGCCAGAAGAAATATGATAGCCATAATCGATGCTCTTACCACCGAGGGCTGATTGTTGGTAACATAAGAAAAAATGACTATGGCCGGCAAGGTCAACAGGATGCACACCTTCTTGGGTATTCTCAAAAGCCTGAAAAACCCGAAAAAGAATAAAACCACCAATCCCACGTTCGATCCTGAGATTGCTAAAAGATGTAGAGTCCCCGTATCTGTAAACATCTGGTAGACATCATCAGGTATATCCCTTCTTTCGCCCAGCACAAATCCGGAAAGCAAAGCCTGGTGAGCACCTCTGAGCGTAATACGGAAAACTTTCAAGATGAAATGCTTGACCGGATATACAATATAGGATAGAAAAGGATTTTCCCTCTCCTGAAAAAGAATCTTAATATCCCCAGCACTTCTCACAGTTAAAAGACCAAAAATATTAGATTGGGCCAGATATTTTTTGTAGTCAAAGGCGCCCGGATTTCGAGAGGAATAAGGAGCCCGCAGGTAACCCCTCACCCTTATGTGATCCCCATAATTGAATCTGTTGGTGGAGGATTTAACTTTTACTAAGAACCTTCCAGATATCTCAATGAACGTTTCATCTAAAAGGATGCTTTCAGCATCTATAGTCAAAAAGGTCTTGTCCGCCCTGATATCCGGATCTCTGCACACGGTTCCGCTCAGGCTTATTTTTTGGTTCAGATCCAGAAAATGAGTGATATGATCCGGAGTGAAATCCCTTGTTTTCAATTCGTGAATGAAAAATCCAGCCAGCACAAAGGAAAGAACCAGGGTAAAACTTAAAGCTTTTTTAAATTTGTATAAAAATAATATCAAGGATAAAATTAGAAGTGAAGAGAAAAAGATAAATAGTAGAAGCAAGGAAACCTCGAAATGGTTTCCTAAAATTACCCCTGAAATGAAAGCACAGGCAGTAAAAAGAGCCGGTTTTCTTATACTATTTATTTTTTTTACCCCTTTAAATCACTTGAACATACCGTTTGCCCTTGTTGATTTCCATTTATAAACACTCCCATCTTAATAATCCCAACCCCAATTGTCAAGCCAAAAAAATATTTAAAAACAGTTGACTTCTCCGTTTTTACACCACATTATCAAATAACATTTAGCGGCGTTCGGCTCTGGTAAAAAGAATCCGAATATGAGACGCAGGGACAGAGACTGATTACTCACTATTCTTCATTTGATTAATTCGAGAGAGGCTCAAATATAGTGCAGTCTTTTAAAAAGGCTGGAACAATATAACTCTTAACTCAAAGGAGTTTTTTATGAGGTTTCATTTGTTTTATCTTTGCCTGACGATATTTCTCTTTGCAACTGCGCCATCAACTCTGGCAACAAATGGGATGAACCTTGAGGGATACGGTCCAGTTGCCATGGGTATGGGAGGAGCATCCATGGCTTATGAAAACGGGACCGCAGCGGTAATGAACAACCCAGCCACATTATCCCTTATGTCACAAGGCTTACGTTTTGACATCGCGCTGGGTATGCTGGGACCGGATGTTGACGCATTAGTAGCAACACAATTAGGCAATATGAACGCTAATTCGTCTGCGGATGCATTTTTCATGCCAGCATTGGGTTTGGCAATCAAGAGAGGTAGCCTGGTTTACGGCTTAGGTATTTTTGCCCAGGGAGGTATGGGCACGGAATACTCCAAGGACTCCTGGCTGGCAGATCCGAGTATGGGTGCTAATACCGCTCTCGCCCAGGGCTTAGT
>JBARPA010000397.1:0-7808 GCA_049642665.1 Candidatus Zixiibacteriota bacterium | reverse complement strand
GGTCTCTTTTTCAGTCTTGAGCGGAAGCGGCTGGTGAAATATCTTTCTTATGCTGAAACCTTCTAAGGGCAGCTTTTCTATATTAAATTTGTTGCCTTTGATCAAAGCCCAGTTGTCCTCCCAGGTTAAAACATCAGCTTTTGTCTCTATTTGTCTCAAGTAGGGTTCAATATCTTCCTTCCCTTTAGCATAGACAAAATAATACAGGCCGGGCATAGGCTCAGCATCCAGGGTCTGAAAGCTTGCACCTCTTTGGGTCAAGAGGTCCCTGTGCTCCTTACTGGTCTCAGCCAGATAGAATGCGCTGGTCTTGGCATAAACATTTATACCTGAAGCTGCAAGCGTTCTGACATCCTCCTGAGATTTGATGTCAATCTTTGTTAAAAAGATATCTTCAGCCATTACGGTAACGGCAAAACACAAAAGCCCCAGCAAAACTAAAACAATAACCACCTGTCTCCTCATGGTTACTCCTTTTGTTTAGAGTTTAAGTTCAGAATTACTAAGAAGATAAGTCATCTTAACAAAGCAAAGTTGCAACAAGCAAGCTAGTTGCTCCCCTTCTTATAAGCTTACTTTATTATTATAAGACATCTTTAGCTTTTTGTCAACAGCGTATTAGCTATACTGCTTGTATTTTTTGCCATATGTCCATAATGGTTTGAAGAACTTCTCAGTTTTAGATTGTAGAATATACAGGTTGGTCATAAATTAGGTGCCTCCACTTAATGTTATACTTTAAATGGGTTTCACATCCCCAGGGATTCCTTTAGCTTATCAAAGAAGCTTTTTCCAGCTTTGGGAGGTTTGCTACCCGGGGATTGAGCCAGTTTTTCTAAAAGCCTTTTCTCCTCCTGGGAGAGTCTGGTGGGGGTCCATACTACAATCCTTACCAGTTCGTCTCCTTTACCGTAGCCGTGTAGATGGAGAATCCCCTTTCCTTTTAATCTGAAAATTTTGCCGGATTGGGTTCCTGAGGGGATTTTAACATTGATCTTTCCATCCAGTGTGGGTACCTCGATCTGATCGCCCAGAGCAGCCTGGGAAAAACTTACAGGAAGCTCATAGATAAGATCATCCTCATGACGCCGAAAAAGATCGTGCTCCTGCTCCTCCATAAGAACTATCAGATCACCAGGCGGTCCACCCCGCGGACCTATATCCCCTGATTCTCTGATGGGAATATAGTTGCCGGTTACCACACCTGGGGGAACCTTAACCGAGATAGTACTTGTGCCCTTGACCCTTCCCTGACCGCTGCAAGCTGGGCAGGGTTTCTGGATCACTTGACCTTCTCCCTGGCAATAGTCACAGGTAGTGACATTAACGAACTGGCCCAAAAAAGTCCGTTTCACCTTTCTTATCTGTCCAGCCCCCTGGCATCTGGGGCAGGTGGTTTTTGAGGTTCCCTGGGCTGCACCGGTTCCTCTGCATTCATCACATATAACCATCCGTTTGAGCTTGATCTTTTTATCAACACCAGTTGCGATCTCCTCCAGAGTGAGTTTGAGTTTCACCTGAAGGTCTTTTCCTCTGGGGCCACCTCTTCTCCGGGTTCTGGTGGTCTGGCCGAAGAATTCATCGAAAATGCTGAAGGAACCGAAATCCCGCATAAAGGCCCGCAGCGCATCGGAGAGGTCAAATGTGCTGAAATCAAATCCCCCGAAGCCAGCTCCGGTACCCACCCCGGCATGACCATATCTATCGTAGGTGGCCTTTTTCTCCGGATCCTTTAAAACCTCATAGGCTTCGGTGGCTTCCTTGAATTTCTCTTCTGACTCCTTGTTTCCCGGATTTCTGTCCGGATGATACTGTAAGGCCAGCTTTCGGTATACTTTTTTTATGTCTTCCTCGGTAGCATCCCGATCTAAACCCAAAACTTCATAATAATCTCGTTTAGCCATCTTTCCCATCACTTCATAAAAGAATCGAAATAAAAATTTCCTTTATATTTATCGACTTATACGGGATAATGTTTGTCACTTTGAAATTCAGGTTACCACAATTCATTAAAAGTGATTTAAATATAAACCTTGATACACTCTATGTCAATCTTTAATGTGGCGCTACAGAAAGTTATGTATTGAAGAGTTAACCAACTGATCCTTTTTCAATCAAGCATCAGGAGGCTGCTCAAAAGATGAACAGGTACAGCAGGTCTATCTTAAATAATTAGTTAATGAAGTAGACAGATTTTCAGAGGAGGGATATATTCAAGGTGTAAGTTTCACCAAAAGGGATGAAGCTGGCAAGAACGCAAAAATATTTTACACCACCTCCACTTTCTCTCCGATCACCTTTTTAAAGATTTGCACTACACCAGGATCGAATTGTGTTCCGGCACATTTCTCCAGTTCTTCGACAGCTTGCCAGGGAGGTATTCCTTTGCGATAAGGTCTATCAGTTAACATGGCATCGAAGGCATCGGCCACGGCAATTATTCTGGCCCCCAGGGGTATATTCCCATGATCCTTACCATGTTTATCCTTATCCAGTGTAAAATAATTGTGATGGGACAAAACTATGGGAATGGCTTCCTTCAGAACCGTGCCCACCGAGTTTAGAAGCACAGCTCCTTTTTCGGTATGTTCATCTACTCTTTTTTTCTCCTCCTGAGTCAGGGTGGCAGCCTTTTTTATCAGATCGCTTGATATCTCGATTTTTCCGATATCATGTAGAAGCCCGGCCACCCTTATGTTCTCCACTTCGGATCTGGGAAGCTCCATGGCGATGGCGATCTCGGTGGCATAATCTGCTACTCTAACCGAATGTCCTTTGGTATATCGATCCGAGGCCTCCAGATACTTGGATAGAATTTCAACTACACCGATGTAAGCCTGCTTCAGTTCCTGGACCTTTTTTTCTTTTTGTTCATATAAAGTTCCCACTACCGAAGCAGCCAGAATCAGAAATCCGCCCCAGATCATAAAGTTGAAAGTCAGGCGTAGATTACCAGCAGTTCCCATAAATGCGACAGGTTCAAGTAAAGCCAAAAAGATGACAAAGGCAATGACGAATACAGCGGTGAAAATGGCCTGTTTTCTGCCCAGAAAATAGCCTGCAACCAGTACGGGCAGGTAGTAAAAATTCAGGAAGGCCATCTTCTGGACTACAAAATAGTTGGTGACCAGAATGGCCAGAGTTATTCCTAGGATTAGGACGCTTTCAAAATGTTTGTGCATCCAGATTTTTAATTTCTCCATTTCTACCCTCCTTTATTGGATATTATTTTTGTCGGCAGTTTTCAGCTGTTTCAAAAGCGGATTTTAAAAAATTTGGCTATGAAATTTATCCTTCAGGTGAGCAGGGGGGAGGGCCTTCCTTAAATACAAAATTCGCCAGATAAACCCCATCCGAGATGTCAACATTGTGATCACAGTTAACATCCCCGGCCTCATAGACGCAGAAAGGAGGTTGGCTCCGAAAAAGGAAATCGATCAAAAAAAGAATATCCTGGATATCGATCTTCTCATCCCCGTTTACATCGCCGGATAGGGGAACGTATTCATAAGCTCCCAGGTCCACTCTTTCACCTCCCCCTGGGGGAACTTCAAGATATGGAGCTCCCGCATCCCGGCAGGGGGAAAGGCAATTAAGATGAAAGTTGAAATCCGGATTCACAAAGAGTGGGTTCCGGATTATGTTGTATAAACTATCACAGGGCGTATTATTGTGATTTGAACCCCAGGAGGTATCTCCAATACCTGAGGGACATCCTTTGAAATCTCCGCCTATGTTATTCCATACATCGTTGTAGGAGATAAAAGCATTAGACCCCGGTTCGATTACCAGGCCGCCGTGTGAAGAATTGGATATGATATTGTTAATGATCTCCGTATACCGGGTACCCCGAAAGAAAAACCCACCGGCTTCCTGTGCATTGTTGTTATTCAGGGTATTGTTTACGATTTGAGAGCTGCAGGAGGTAACGAACATTCCTCCGCCTTTCTGAGCTTCGTTTTGATGGATAGAATTTCTTTGAATCAGGAGGGAATAATCACCAGCCAGATAAATGCCTCCACCGTGTTCACCAGTTTGGTTAAAAGCTATATGGTTATCCATTATTTCAGCCCGGGAATAAACCACGTGGACACCTCCACCCCTGACCGCAGATTCGTTTTCGAAAATATCATTTCCCCTAATTGTGGGCTGGGCTAATTTACAGAAAATGCCCCCACCCCGGTAACTGGCCTGATTCCCCTGAACGAGATTTTCCACAATCCGGGGCTGGGAGAATTCACCGAAGATTCCAGCGCCCACCACGCCATCGTTCTGGATTACAATGTTATTGGCGATCTTGGGCGAACAGTTCTCCCCTCTGGCACATATTCCGGCTCCGAAATGGGCATAATTCCCCAGAATCAAGTTATTCAAACTCGTCGGAGAGGAAGTGCAAAAGATTCCACCCCCAAAAGTGAATTCCTCTGTGTGAGTGGCTTTGCCATTTTGTAAGGTAAAACCTTTTATAATTGACAGGCTGTCCTCGCCTGAATTAAAAGTAACCACGCTTCCGTACTTGGGATTAACAGGCTGGCTCCCGTCAATTACGGTGGAATTTATAGTATTAGTGTCAGAATCGAAAATGAAATTGCTTGCTACCATTATGCTTTTGCCCAGGAAGTTGATGTTTTCGTAATAGATTCCCGGAGCCACCAGCACCGTGTCATCATCTTCTGCACCATTTATGCCAGCTTGGATGGTTGAGGAATCCGAGGGAACATTAATCAACTTGGCCCAGCAGCAGTTGGTTAGAAAAAATGTAAAGACGAGGATAAAAAATATCCCTCTAAAATTAAAACTTAACATTATCACCTAATTCGTTTAGCTCTTCTATTATACTATCGATCACTTGGGCTTTATACTTTTCGCTCACATCCACGATTTTCACATCTTTTCTTTTTTTAACTTGGTCAGAGAAGGAATGCCTTGTAAACATAATCGTTCCAATAACGGGATTTTTTGAATCCAGGGCTTTCCATACCAGGTCTTTAAAAATATCGGAGAAAAGTTCCATTTTCCCGATCTCGTCGATAACTATAATTTTATCTTGGCCCAGAGATAGCTCTATCTCTTTTGATCCGATCTGATCCAGGATATCCAGATCCACACCATATTTTCCCACCCGGTATCTGTTTTTAAAATCCACATGGGAGAAAGTAGCTTCCTTTCCGGACAGGGTCTTCAGTTTGAATCCCACCCTTTTACCTTTTGTTCTGATCTCCTCGGTGTAGAAGCCTCCAGCCGATTTTCCCAACTTCTGAATTATATCTTTGATGATGGTGGTTTTACCACATCTGGGAGGTCCGGTCAAAAGATAGTTCAATAAAACTCACCTCTTTTTTCCCCGGATATAATATAATAGCAAAAATCCAATATGTTTCAAAAAAAGTGAAAAAATTAAAATCTGAGAATTTAGTTGACAAAATGTTTATAGGATTTGTAGATTTCAAGTAATCTATTAAAAGAGGAGGAGGTAGATGAAATTAAACTTATTAGGCTTGGGTTTTGCAGCGGGGATAATCTGGGGACTGGCTGTCTTTTTGATGACCCTGGTCTCCATCAGCTCAGGATATGCCGACAAAGCTCTAAAAGGAGTAGCTTCCATTTACCCCGGCTATTCGGTGAGCGTTAGCGGAAGCTTCATCGGTCTGGCCTATGGCTTTGTGGATGGATTCATATGTGCCCTGATCTTCGGCTTGATCTATAATGCTTTTGTCAGAGAGAAGAAGTAAAAGATCTTTCAGGGAAATTCTAAAATTCAAACGAAGCTAAATCCTTTTATCTGGCGAAGATTCGTTCTCAAAGTCTGTTTTCATCTCTTTAATTCTTCTCAACCTCCTAATCACCTTGATATAGTCGTTTAATAATATTTCCTGTGCCTCGGATATTCCTTCCATAACCGGAATGCCCACTTTTATAAGGGTTCTCACTATGTCCGCCATTGTGCGGTCGTATCTTGCGGCTAATTTCTGTATTCTCTCCTTGAGCTGATAGGAAACAAAGATATTAATGCAATGTTCCCCCCGAACCTTTTTAATGGTTTTACTCAAAGCTTCCTCCTTATCCTGAATTTTAATTATTGTTTAACTTTCTACTCTCTACTCTAAACTCTTAACTTTACAAAATCATATGTTTCTTCAGGTGTCCGATTATGATCTGGGGAGTTTTTATTTTCAGATTATATTTATCTTTTAGAATTTTAATTATCCTTTTCCAGGTTTCCTCTTTTCCTTTGCCCTGGATTATCCGATCCAGCTCATTTCGATAGGGGCTCTGACATATGATGCAGTCATTTATATCATCTACTTTTAATTTGAATCTTTTCTCCACATAATCTCTTAATATCAACCTGAGCTTGTCCAGGGCGCTTTGATGAATCCTCTGCAGTTTGTCTTTTCTTTTTTTCAGAAGTGATCCGATTTTCTCATAGGTAAAACAGTCAAAATAAAAATAGAGGATGAATTTCCGCTCGATCTCATCCAAATTACCTAATGCCTTATTTACCTTCCTTTCCAGTTCCACATCTTTTCTAATTTTTTTCTGATCCTCTTCAAAATCGAATCCCTTTTCTCCTATTTTGATATCACCGAATGTTTCCACAGCCCAGTTAAGGTATCTTATCCTTCCCCTTTTCTTTCTTTTGTATGAGTCACCCTGCTGGTATCCCAGGGAGCAGGAATAAAAATCCACGTAATGATCTTTTCTTCTTCTGTCGATTTTTTTCTTCATCTTGACTTAAAAAATATCAAAAGAAGAGAAGATCACAATAACTTCACCATCGCATCACCATCATACCAGTTTCACATTTAGCTTTGGATATCACGAAGAGAATAACTTTACATTCCCAAATTTTCTTTGCATTTGAAACTTACCCATATATATTAGCGTAAGATGGAGAGGCATAGAATTGAAACGTTGTAAGCATCAGGAGGCAAAAAGAAGCTAACAAAAGGAGGAAAAGTATGACTGAGGAAAGAGACGACCGTCACGGGAAACTTACAGGAGGAATAATACTCATTGGTATAGGCTTGGTTTTTCTTTTAAGTAACTGGGGTATAATACCCGATTTCTCGGAAAGCTGGCCTATAGTTATAATTGCGATAGGTTTTGCGCTGATCCTGGGAGCAAGAAGAAAAGGTGAGCAGGAGAAAAAAGCCTCTGAACAAACACCAGGAGACGCACCTCCCCCGCCCAAGCCAAAGGAATGAGAAAAAACCTTAGTGCTACCATTTTACTTCTTTTGTTTCTTCTGGTGGGTTGGCCCCTTTTGTCCTGGATTATGCTCGGGCAGAATCAGCTTGAGATTGAGACTCTTCTTCTGGATCCAGTTTTGCAGCTCTATGTTCCCACAATAATAATAGAGCTTTTGATTTTCATTTTAATTATTCTGGTTTTGAAAAGAGGGGAAGAGACCCTGAAAAATATAGGCTGGGGTGAGTTCAACCTGAAAAATCTTTTCATAGGGATTGGCTTTGTATTGTTTGCCAATGCTATTCTTTTAACTTTAAGTTTTATCCTGAATTTAAAACCACCCAAGGACCTTGAGCTGCTTTTACCCAAAACAGTTACCCAAAGGATATTCTGGACTATAATGTCATTGACTGCAGGGATTGTAGAGGAGGCAGGATTCAGGGGATATGTTCTGACCAAGTTGAATTTATTCGTCAAGAACTGGTGGATCACTGCGATCATTTCCTCATTCTTTTTCGGGGTAGGTCATTTTTATCAAGGGTGGGGCGGATCGGTTTTGACCGGGGTTTACGGGCTTCTGTTTTGCGGGCTTTTTATCTGGCGTAAATCCTTAGCTC